>JAATGQ010000076.1 GCA_015654595.1 Chitinophagales bacterium
ATGGGAGATGTCCATGATGTTGAATTCCGGGTTTACCTGTGCCAATTGGCCTTTGACAGCCCCTACAAGATAATCTTTCCCGCCGATATCTGATGTCAGGGTGATTAAGGCCATGCCTGATTATTTGACGAATTCCCCTTTCTTGTTATAATAGTGTCTGTAAGTAAGCCTGTCTGCAAGGGAAGGTACTACTTTATTGAGCAGCACGGTTACTTTTCCAAGAAGCGTCAGGATCAGGGTTCGTTTTCTTTTTTCGATAGCGCGCAGGATATGCCGGGCACATTCTGCTGCCGTCATAAGACCGCCTTCGTTCAAAACCGTCTCACCGCGGGCATCCCCATGGTTGTCCAGGGCGGCCAGGCGTATATTGGAGGCCGTGAATCCGGGGCAGACCCACATGACGTGGACTCCCTTATGCATCAATTCCGTCCGGAGCGATTCCAGCCAGCCTTGCAGCGCGAATTTGGAGGCGCAGTAAGCGCTTCTGCCGGGAAGGCCGCGGTATCCCGCAGTAGAGGAGACTCCGACGATCACGCCTTTGTTTTCCAGGATAGAGGATAGTGCGAATTTGGTGCAGTAGACGGCGCCCATAAAGTTGATGTCCATGATCCTCCTGGTGACAGAAGTGTCACAATCCTCGAAGAGCGCACGCATGCTGATACCAGCGTTGTTGATGAGGATATCGATGCCGCCAAAGGTTTCAATGGTGGATTCGATAAACCGCCGGCATTCGGCTTCATTACTGACGTCGCAGGCGACGGCATGAAGCATAACGCTGGCATACTCCATTTGAAGCTTGTAGATCTTGTCGTGGTTACGGCCGCAAGTAGCCACTTTGGCGCCTTGGGGGATAAGAGCTTCGATCAACGCTTTTCCAATTCCATCGCTGCCGCCTGTAATAACAACTACTTTATCCTGGAAGAAAGACATTTATATTTTTAATTATGGCTGCAAAAATAGTATTCTGCCCCGGATTGCACCAGCCGAAGGACGTCTATTTTTTTAACCAGACTAATTGTCCAAGATGATAGGAGACGTGAGCCGCCCGGTTGATGACGAGACCAAACCGGTTGCGGTGAGGTTCCTTTGCAAAATCGGCTTCGGAGACGGCGGTATGGCGCTGCAGCCATTCTTCTGCCGTCCATTGGCGAAGGCCGTTGGTCAGGGCCTCGTTGACTTCTATCCATTGTTTTTTCAAAGTCGCTATTTCAGACGTTTCCGCTGCGAGATCAGGATTGTCGGGACTGGTGATATAGGTCGCATCCAGGTGCGGGAATTTGCGTTCGCCCAAACCAAGAAGCGGAAGCATCCGGTCGTGGACCGCCGTCAGGTGTCCCAGCAGATAGATGACGCGGTTCTTGCCGGGGAGTATTTGTTTCAGATATTCTTCGTCGTCGTATTGATCAAAGGCCGCGGTTGCTCTTTTAATGGTCTGTTCCCAATGGTGAAGGATGGTCTCGATGAACATAGTTTTTGGGAGCAAAAATAACAATGAGCCGTCAATTTGTTGAAAGTAGACGGCCCATTGTTTGGTATTTGTCCGGCAAAGACGCTTTGCCGGGGTGGCCGCTAAGGCAGCCCTTGTTATTTTTATTTTATCGGTTGTCGGAACCCGGACTCGAAGAGAGCAGTTGGTAGAGTTCATCCAGTTTGGGCGACAGAATGATCTCTGTTCTTCTGTTCTGCTGGCGTCCTTCCTTTGTATCATTGGATTGAACAGGATCATAAGAACTATGCCCCGAGGCTATTACCCTTGTCGGGTCGACCTGGTATTCCTGTGTCAGGATACGAACGATGGAGTTTGCCCGGGCTGTGCTCAGGTCCCAGTTGTCCTGGTAGCGGCCGTGGATAGGAATGCTGTCCGTATGTCCTTCGATGTCCACGGTGATCTCGGGATTGCTGTTGAGGACTGCCGCCAGTTTGCCAAGCGCGACCTTCCCTTTAGGGTTGACAACGGCGCTGCCGGATGGGAAGAGCAGGTTTTCCTGCAGACTGACATAGACCTTTCCATTCTTAATGGCAACCGTCAACTCATTGGAGTTGAACCCAACCAACGCGTCGCTCATCTTCTGGCGGATCTCCTGGATGGCTTTTTTCTGCTGATTCATCAGCGCCTGCAATTGTTCCAGTCTTTTTTGTTGTGCAGCCAGCTGGCTGTTCTTGCCCGCGACATCGCTGGAAAGCATGCCGGCCTGATTGGACAGGTCGTTGACTTTCTTGTTTAGGTCCCCAATCTGTTGTTGTAATTGCCCGATTGTGGATTGCTGCTCTGCTACTTTTGCCGCGAGACTGGCACTGTCATTTCGGGCAGCTGCAAGGGCGGCTTCGCTGGCCTTGTATTTTCTGGTTGGAACGCAACTGGCTAATAATGAAATTGTTGTAATAAGGATGGCTAATGAATGAACGGTTTTCTTCATAAAACAATAATTGATGTTAAAGAATGTATAGTAGGGTCGATTTCGCCTGCTATACCATCAATCTTCAGGCCACGGGTATACCTTGTTGGCCTGGTTTTTTTATGAGGAGGACGTTCCGCAGGTATCAACGGCCGGACAGTTGAACGACCTGCCAGATCTCGGTGGGTTTGAAGAGGCCTTTTGTTCCGCCGCGGCCGCCCCCAATCCCGGTTCCGGTGCCTATCGACAGACCGATGCCGCCGCCGCTGCCA
Organism: Chitinophagales bacterium; assembly: GCA_015654595.1. Classification (GTDB taxonomy): domain Bacteria; phylum Bacteroidota; class Bacteroidia; order Chitinophagales; family Chitinophagaceae; genus Puia. The sequence goes on from JAATGQ010000076.1 coordinate 2,669, forward strand.
AAAGAGCCGAAGCCCAGACCGCCGCCCACCCCGATAGCAGGACCCCCTCCGCCCCCTTCCCGGGGTACATTGGCATCAGGAGGAAGGGCTTCGATAAGAAAGCCGACCGCGACGCTTTTGGCCGCATAAGAAGAGGAAGTATTGTGTTCGGGATAGAGGGTTTTTAAGGGAATGGCCGCTTCATAGATCAATTCCCCGGAATTATTGTAGTCCATTCGCATCACGATGCCTTGTGGATTATCGTCCCCGTAAGTATAGGTGGGAATCGAGTCGTTCCCAAAACCGTATATGGAATAGTCTTTTCTGTCTTCCAGTTTGGGAACCGTGTGATTGTAACGCTGCGGCTGCGCAGACTCCATGATCTGGCGATCTCGGTCGTTACGGGTATCGAGAGGATAGCCGATGCCGATGGCGCCGCCCTGGGTCTTTTCCGCCTTTGTATTGATCCAGACCGTCATACCGCCCTGGATGATCTTCTGCTGTTCCTGCGGGCTTTTGGTCGTCATCAGGATATAGAGGTTTTGCCCGTCGTTGGTGACGGCATAGCTCAGCTTGTCGGAATTGACGAAATAGGGCAGCGGTCTGTCCCAATCCTTATCCGAGCCGTCGATTGTCAGCGGCGTCTTTTGCCAGCCGGAAACATTCGTGTCCGGGGACTGGGCTTCACGTGAACTTCGGCAGGAAACCGCCAGGGTTACTGACAGCGCCCAGCCATATGCGGACAGAGGGATTCTCATGTTTTGAATTTTTGCACCGACAAAGATAGCCCCCTTTTTGTTAACGAACAGTGAAGCTGTTATTGCTTATTTTATCGATAAGATCGTCTCTTTTACGTTCCAGCCTCTTACGGACAGCTGTGGCAGGGCAGCGCCGCTTTTTGGCGTATAGTCCATCTCGATCGTCTTGCTTTCGCCAGGCAATACGGAAACATAGTTATCGCTGTAAAAGACGGGCAGCAGTCGCTGCTGTGTTTTTGGATCGATCAGCGAAAGCCGGTTGAAGAAGGCTACGGGGCCGCCTGCTGCGTTTTGCAGACTAACCGTGATATGGCCTTTTTTTGTCTCATGGGCTTCCACCGTCAGTTTGGCCGCATTTATCCTCTGCAGACCGGAATAGACGCCGGTAGAGTCGGGCAGCCAGTAAAGGTTGTCGCTGACCTGTTGTCCCTGTGTGTCGACCAGCCGGAGGGAAAGGAAGATCCCTTCCCGCTTCCGCAGCTGATCGATGGCCTTGCCGATAGGCAGATAGTTCTTGGCCACGGTCGGGCCGACCTCAAAGAACTGCTGGGTCAGCAGTTTCGTGTTGCCTGCCATGTCGATGGTGCGGACCTGCATCATCAGATCGCGCTGTGTACGGAAGGTATTGTTGACGATCATCGTCATGCCGTTGATCGGGTCATACATGATATGCAGCGGCGCGCTTCCGTTGTGAAGACCGTAGAGGCAGGCGTTGACGTCGAGATAGTAGTCGTACATCTGGCCGCGCAGCGCCGTCCATGGGTTTTGCGTCTTCCAGATGATCGTTCCGGTATACCAGCTCCACATATGAGCGCTGAAGCCTTCCATCAGGGCGCGGTACTGATCGTAGTTGACGAGCTGCGCTTTTTCTGAAAAGTCGCGCAGGTCCTTTATCGGCCCATAGGGTTCCAGCGCGTGTTCGTAGGAAATGTATTTATGATAATCCCAGACAGGATCGATCTTGCCGTGTTCTGAACGGTCCACTTCTGTGGGCGGGACCTGGTCTTCTTTGGGAAGGAAACGCTGCAGCGATTCGAGGTCGCCGGTTCCAACGGACCCTACTTCGGAATTGAAGGGAAAGGTCCGTTTGGCCCAGAAAGTACTCAATGGCTGAATGCCATAGGGGCCGTCGCCGTTGCCGCCAAGGTTGTTGAGAGACATGCTGTCCGAGTTGGAATAATCGAAGAAGCAGCGGGTATTGTCCAGCACCGGCAGCAATGAGTCCTTTAGTGCGGCAAGAATATCTGCCGGCGGAGTGATCTCGTTTCCGCCGCACCAGAAAGCAAGGGAAGGGTGGTTGCGGAGCATTTTGATCTGGTCGGCTGCAGAAGTGATAAAGAGCGCGTGGTCATCGGGATATTTCCGTCTGGTCCACTGGTCTTCTTTTTTCATCGGGTCTTCCCAGCGGCCGTTGCAGTCGCCCGAATTCCAGAAGTCCTGGAAGACCAGCAGGCCATAGCGGTCGCAGGCCGAATAGAATTCCGGCCTTTCTGTAATGCCTCCGCCCCATACACGGATGAGGTTGAGGTTCATGTCGCGGTGAAAGCGGATCTCGGCGTCATAGCGCCCCGGGCTGAACCGGAGCAGTTCGTCGGAGACGATCCAGTTTCCGCCTTTGATAAAGATCTTTTGCCCATTGACTTCTAATTGCCGGCTTTGTGTTGCCGTGTTCCAGGAGGTGGTCAGCTGACGAACGCCGAAGTCGAGAGCCGTCTTGTCCGAGACAGCGGCGCCTGTTGGTTCGAAGACCAGTGCGGTATGATAAAGCGCTTGCTGGCCATAGCCATTGGGCCACCAGAGACGGGGATGGTGAAGCGTATAGTCGGGCAATTGCACGTCCGATGTCGTGTGAGCAGGGAGGGCGACCGGTACAGAAACGGTTTGCCCATCTATTTCGTAGCGCAAAGTCCCGTTGACAGCGGCATCGCTGGCATTTTCCAGCGTAGCGCTGACCTGCAGCTGCACTGGCGCCTGGTCTGCAGCGTCGGGATAGCGGATGCCGGGAACGAGCGTGATGACATGCGGGTTGGTGATCCGGACGCTGCCGGTATGCTGGAAGGTGACCTTGTCCCAGATCCCGGTATTGCGGTCACGGATAGGCTGGATCCAATCCCAGCCCGCAGCATATTGATGACCGACACCGCGGGAGATCTCTCCGTCACCGCCCTGGCCGCCGTTGGGATTGCCGACAGGATCGGGAGGGTATACGATGACGGCAAGACGATTGGCGCCCTTGGCCGAAAGCCAGTGCGTGATATTATAGCTTTGGCGGAGATACATGCCATAATGCGTGCGGCTGTTGAGGCGGTGTCCGTTCAGCCAGATATCGCAGCTGTAGTTGACGCCTCTGAAGTTCAGCCATACCTGGCCATCGCCCGATGGCGCAGCAGCAGTAAAATCTTTTACAAACCAGTAGGTATAATAATCCCGGCCGGTTGTATAGATATCGGGTATCTTTTCATTGTTGAGACCATAAAAAGGATCGGGCACGAGATGATTATTGATCTGCGTAGTGAGAACCGTCCCCGGGACCGTTGCTTCGAGCCAGTCATGGACAGGGTAAGACGGCTGGGAGATCTTTTCTCCATCGGTCTTTACCTTCCCGATCGACTGGCATTTCCAGCCGCTGTTCCATTCTTCTTCTGTCTGTGCTTGCGTTGCTGTAGAAACCAGCAGTAATAAAAAAACGGTCAGGATTGAAGCTGCTCTTTTGCCCATGCTGATGAAATAAATGTCGGGCAAAGGTAAAGGGGCATGATTATTTTTCCATTAACTACGGTAAATAAGTTGGCAGGACAGAACATATCGGGAAATTTGCAGTTATAATATTCTTGTTGCTAACGGAAATACCATGTTTTTAGCAGAACCACCAGGCAGCCTTTGGAACGATTGGCGTTTGCGTATGCTGTTCATCGGCGCGATGGTCATACAGGTGATTATCTGCTTTACCTCTGTCGGGTTCTTTCATCCCGATCAACACTTTCAGATCATAGAATTTTCGAGTTACCAGTTACATAAACCTTCTGCCGCTCCTGCTGTATGGGAACTGTCGGCCCGCATCCGGCCGACGCTGCAGGTCTATCTCTTTTCTTTTTACTATAAGATCTGTACTGCGGTGGGGCTGAAAGACCCATACACTCAGCTGACCTTGCTGCGTCTTCTTTTTGGAGGACTGCTCTGGGCATTCTTCAATTGGATAACGGTATATTACCTGCGGAACGAGAAAAGGATCGCTTTGTACGGAGGACTCCTGCTATTGAACTTTTCCTGGGTACTGCCTTATACAAGGACGCTGTATAGTTCGGAAATGCTATCCTCGCTGTTGTTCTTTGGGGGTCTGTTTTACTACGATTGCTCCAGGCAAAAGAACGACAGACAAGGGTTGCCGGCAATGGTGACGGGATTGTTGTTCGGGCTGGCGTTCTACGCCCGGTTCCAAACAGCCTTTGCAATGGGAGGCTTTTTATTCTGGAGCCTGTTGTGGGAAAAAAGGCCAATGAAACTTTTGCCTTTAGGGCTGGGTTTTTTATTGGCCATAGGGTTGAATGTAGCGTTGGATTATGGCTTTTATCACCAGTTGGTCTTTACGCCTTATGATTATTTCAGGGTCAATCTCATCGAAGGCAAGGCGGCTTCTATGGGGACGACCAGCTTTCTGCTTTATATCGGCGTATTGGCTGCCGTCGTGCTGGCGCCCCCACTGAGTATTTTGTTGTTGTCTGCCGGCCTTTATCGTTCGATTCGGGACAAATACAAACAACCTGTATGGTGGACGATCTTGTTTTTTGTTGTAGGACATTGTTTTGTCGCGCATAAAGAAGAGCGTTTTCTTTTCCCGGTATTGAATGTCCTGCCCGTCGTCATAGGATGGGGATTGCCCGCCCTGGCCGATTGGTACCGGTCGGTAAAAAGGGGGACAAGGACGGCATTGAAAGCGCTGCTGGGGTTTAGCATTGTGCTGAACGTTTTTTTGCTGTTGGTGTCGCTGCTGGTTCCTTATTCACAGTCCCTCTACTTTACCTGGCAGCTCAAGCGGCAGTTTGGAGACCGGCCGACGACCATTTACGCACTTGAGAGGACCCCATTCGAGACCGATGCGGGACTGCCGTTGACCTTTTATCGCAGCGGAATGCCCAACCTGGAATGGGAAAAATGGCGCAGCTATGATTCTCTTTCCTATGTCAGCCAACAGGCGAAGTATGTTACAGTAACCTATAACCGTATAGAAGGGAACACCGCATTATTGGAGCGGCTTGGTTATGAAAAATGCTTTTGCTCCTCCTCCTTTCTGTGGAAGATCAACGAATGGCTGAAGGCCAGCCACGTCAATACCCTCAACGATATCTGGGTATTGTATAAGCGAAAATCATAAGGGCGCCATTATTCGGATACCTTCAGGTTCGGCTGGTAGTCCGCATACCAGGAGCCCAGTGCGGTCAATCCGCCGCTGGTATTGATGAGCGCAGAAGACCAGAGGTTCGGGCTTTGCGGATCACCCGAGAACCAGGAATAGCGTTGCACATAAGGCAGGGCATCCAGCTGGGGCAGCAGTTTCTTCATAAAGGATTGCACGCTCACGGCAGAATAGGCGTTGTTGGCCGTGGTGGTGGCATTCCAGTCTGCGACGGCAAATTCGGTGATCCAGATGGGAAGATGATATTTGTTATAGAGGTCTGCCAGTGGCTGCAGATAGCTGTTGACGTTAGTGTCTGCGTACATGTGGACGCAGATGAAGTCGACGCGTTTGTTCTCTGCGATACAGGAGTCGAGGAAGTCATAGATCCATTGACGGGTGGGCCAGTCTGCGGCAGGACTGCCTAGCGGGAGACCGATACTCTCCAGCTGAGGCCAGAGGGCCAGGGCCTGGGAGACCGTCATATTGGATTGATCGGTGCGATTGGGTTCGTTAAAACCAAGTATGTATTTTACTTTCCCTTGTGCCTTTAGCGTTTCGACGGCGGAGATATTACCGCTGGTGACATTGCCGGTGCCCCAGAACATGGATACGAACTCACAGTTTTGAGGTGTCGGCGTTGGGATGGGAGTCCCCCACGTATAGAACCAGAAGGGCATCAGCTTGACCACATCGCTGTTCCAGGTGCCGTAGATTGTATTGGTGGAAAAATCGGCGCCTTTCTTCCCATTCCCCTGTACGAGGCTGGTCGTATCCGGGACTAAATTTGTCGAGTCGGTAAGAGCCGATGACTTGCTGTTATTCTTATTACAGGAAGTAAACACTAACAGGAGTGTGACAACGGGGATCAACAATAGACGGGTCATTCTGGCGAGCTTGTTTTTGGATATGGATTAAATATACGATTTTATCTCTCAATATTGATGCCCAACGGGCGTACGTTTTCATTCCGCAATTATCCCGACCTTTGCCCACAACAAAAAGCATAGAGCATGGAATTGGGTATCAGTACATTTGGAGAAGTCCAGCCAGAACACGTGACCGGCGGCGCGGGAAAGTCCTTTCGGAGGATGCAGGAATTACTGGAGGAAGCAAAACTCGCGGACCGCATCGGGTTAAATATTTTCGCGGTAGGAGAGCATCATCGGCCTGATTTTATCGTATCGGCGCCGGAGGTGGTGTTGGGCGGGATCGCTTCGGTCACTTCGAAGATCCGCCTGTCCAGTTCGGTGGTCGTGTTGAGCTCTGCTGATCCCGTTCGCGTCTTTCAGAATTTTGCCACTGTCGATCTTCTTTCCGGCGGCAGGGCAGAGATCCTGGTAGGCAGAGGATCATTTATCGAATCTTACCCCTTGTTTGGCTATAATCTGGACGACTATGACGAATTGTTTACCGAGAAGCTGGAAATGCTGCTGCGTATTGGTCAGAGTGAGATCCTTTCCTGGAAGGGTGTTTATCGGGCGCCTATCGTAAGGCAGGGCGTTTATCCGAGGCCTTATCAATCTCATATGCCCGTTTGGGTTGGCGTAGGGGGCACTCCGGCGTCCGCTGCCCGGGCAGGTAAACTGGGGCTGCCGATGACCATGGCGATCCTTGGCGGGAGGCCCGATCAATTCCTGCGATTTGTACAATTGTACCGGCAGTCGGCGCAGGAGGCGGGACATGATCCGGCAAGCCTGGGTCTGGCGGTCAATTCCCAGATGCATATAGCCGAGGATTCGGCGACAGCGGCCAACGATTTCTATCCGGCTTATGAGACGTTGATGAATCGGGTAGGCCGGGACAGGGGCTGGTCGCCGATGACCAGACAGCATTTTGAAGCCTTGCGTTCCCCGGAAGGGCCGCTGTTTGTCGGCAGCCCGGAAGAGGTAGCGCAGAAGCTCATTTATCAATACCAATTATTTGGGCATACGCGGTTTATGGGACAGATCATCAAAGGCGATATGCCCCATGAAAAGCAGCTTCGCTCGATCGAGCTGTTGGGTACGCGCGTCGCATCATTGGTCAGGGCAGAATTAGGATAATCCTTATCTTCGCCCGCCCGCAAGACGGGAGCCCGCTTATGCGCATCAACGAACTATGGTCTTTGCTTCTCCGCCAGATAGGTGAGACGGACGCCCTGCAGTGGACAGCCACTGTTTTCGGGGTGGCCGAGGTCTTGTTGGCCTGGGTCAATAATATCCTGTTGTATCCTGCCGGCATCATCAGTACTGCGCTTTCTATCTATCTGTTGTGGAAGGCAGGACTTTATGCCGATGCCTGGCTCAATGTATACTACCTGGTGATGAGTATCTATGGCTGGTGGTATTGGGTAAAGAGAAAGGATCAGCCGCCGGTCCGGATCACCGTCAATTCATCGGGAGACTGGATGATCACGGCCGGTATTGTCGTTGTCGGCTTTGCCGTCTTGTATTACTGGTTGAAATATTATACGTCTTCCACCGTCCCCGCCTGGGACGCCTGGGTAAGCGCTACCGCCTGGGCCGGGATGTGGCTGCTGGCGCGGCGGAAAGTAGAGAACTGGCTATTATTGAATATTTCTAATCTCTTTGCGATCCCTTTGTTATTCTATAAAGAACTGCCGCTTTTTGCGCTGCTGACGATCATCCTTTTCATCGTTGCGGTCATTGGATACTTTGATTGGAAACGGCAGTATAAACATCAGGCAACATGAATCATCCATCTGCTTTTTTACCGGTGGAATGCAGTGGGCTGCTTAGAGAGGAGGCC
>JAATGQ010000263.1 GCA_015654595.1 Chitinophagales bacterium
AATGAGATTGACGACCCCCGCGAGAGCATAGGAGCCAAAGCTAAGGCTGGCGGGTCCTTTGATCACCTCTACCCTGTCGACTGCATACTGGTCCACTTCGATGCCATGTTCATCACCCCACTGCTGACCTTCCTGGCGGATACCGTCATAGAGCGTCAAAATTCTGTTGTATCCAAGCCCGCGAATAAAGGGTTTGGAGATGTTGGGGCCGGTGGTGACAGCACGGATGCCGGGTATCTTTGCAATGGCATCGATAGCATTGGTGCTGAGGTTGGTCGCCAGGTAATCGTGCGAGATGGAAACGATGGGAACGGGATTTCTTTTTATCTGGGTTGCTTTAGACAGACCTGTCACGACAACGGCGCTTTCTTCCACATAGGAGTCCGCCAATGAAAAGTCAACCGAAACCGGGCCGCTGACGACCACAGTCTTTGTAAACGTTTTAAAACCGATGGAATGAACCTCGATGAGATATTTACCGGAGGGAAGAGAATTGAAATGATAGTATCCGCTTGTATCGGCAACACCCCCCAGCTTCAGGTCGGGAATATAGATGGTTGCACCGGAAAGAGGTGCGCCCGTTTTATCAGTGACTTTGCCGGAGAGCGAGCCGGTGCCGGGATCGGTGCTCCGGGGACCCGCGCCATTACCCGCGTGCGCGACAACGGTTTGAACCGCCAATAAAAAAAATAAAAGGTATATCCTTAGTACAAATCGATTCATGATTCTTGATGAGTTGATCGGACTGCGTCCGGTTAATGGCAGGCTCCGGGGAAGTTTTTGCTACAAGGTTTCAAATTTAGGCCAGTCCGGCCAGTTTTAATTCCTAAAAAATGCTAAACGGTAGTTATTTTTTGAGGACAACGGTGAATACAGACCCCTTTCCCAGGTGGCTTTCGCAGAAGATCTGTCCATTAAGCTCTTCGCAGATGCGTTTGACAATTGCCAGGCCCAGGCCCGTGGAGGCTTCCCCCGCCGTTGGTTTTGAGGAGATCTTGCTGTATTTGGCAAAGAGATGGGGTAGCTCATCGGGCTGGATCCCAACGCCTTCATCACGAACCTTGATGCTGATAGCGTCTTTTTCCTCACTCATGCTTATCCAGACATTTTTACCGCTGCCCGTATATTTTATCGCATTGGACAGCAGGTTTTCAAGCATTCGGCTCAGCAGCTGCCGGTCGCTGAGAAAATAGAGGGACCGGTTGGGGCAGTCCAGGTGCAGCTGGATATCTTTTTGGGCTGCGGCGGGAACAAAGTCATCGAGGACCGATTCAGCAAAGATTCGCAGGTCCAGATTCTCCAGCTGGATCTTATTTTGATTGGTCTCTGCTTTTTCGACGTCGAGGATATGCCGGATCAGTTTTTCTCCGTAATGAGTGGCCTGCCCGATGCGATCCAACGCCTTTATCTGGCTGGGGGTGAGATTGCCCTTTTCATTCTGCAGCAGTTGCTGCCACATGCCTATGCTGGCGAAGGGCGTACTGAGGTCGTGCGATACTATGCTGATGAGGGAATTTTTTTCATAGTTGAGCTCGGAGAGTCTTTCGTTCTGTCGGACAATAAGTGCATTGGTTGACTGGAGCTTTTGGTTGGCCTTACGTTTGATGATAAATGCGATGGCAGCAGCAATGGCGATGAGCAGCAGGCTGCCTGCCGTGATCATCATGATCCGGGAATGGAATTTCTGCTGGGCGACTTCCGCCTGCAGGACCAGCCTTTCATTTTCATGCTGCCGGGCTTCGTATTTTTCTTCCAGCTCGGCAACAGCTTTGTAGGTTTCACTGTTCATCAGGGCCGTGTCGAGTGCATACCATTTTGCCTGATACTCCCAGGCCTTTTTGTAGTCTCCCCTGCGCTGCTCCAGCTTTGACAGGATCTGGTAACTGTCGGATTGTTTGCTTTTCGAATCATCCAGCTGCCGGGCGAGCAGAAGAGCCGTGTCGCCATACCTGGCCGCGGAATCATAAACGCCTTTTTCGGTATATGCGTCTGCCAGGTTGAGAACATCCAGCCAGACATCTGAAAGCCGGGAAGGGGCGTGACCGGCAAGATTATTCTTGTAGTTGTATTTAAAATAGGCGATGGACTCGTTATATTTTTTGAGGTGGTAATATGTATTCCCAAGATTATTGTACAGGGAGGTAAGATCCTCTTCACCTCTCAGCTCATAGGGTCTGCCGATCCTCAGTCCTTCCTG
>JAATGQ010000074.1 GCA_015654595.1 Chitinophagales bacterium
CTCCTCCTGCACCAAAAAGCAGCCCCCCCCCACCCCAAAAGGAGCCGCCCCACTACCCCAAAAGAGCCCCCCCCCAGCCACCCCCCCCCAGCCTAAACCCGCCCAAACCCGCCTAAACCCGCCAACCATCCCAAAACCAAGAAGCCCGGCGTCAGCCGGGCTTCTTCTTAATAAAAATACAATGTTTAAATTTGACTAGCGTCTTGCCCAATGACCGGGCACCCACTGTTCACCGCGACGATCATGTATCCAGTGACCAGAGATCCAAACCCAGCCTGGGTGAGGAGGCAGAGCCCAGTAACCGCCGGTATGAACATAGACGCCATTTCTCACAGTCCATTCTTCACCAATCCACACGTGTCTTGGGCTGGGAGCGGTTGTTCTTACAACAACAGGAGCGGCGGGACGAACTTTAACGAAGATCTGCGCAGAAGCCGAATAAGAGCTCGCAGCGATGATAAGACCACCAAGGATAGTAATCCTCAACAGGTACTTTTTACTCACGCCCATGATCGATTTTTTAGCGGAGTTCATGAATGCTGTGCATTTACTCACGTTCACATTAGAACCGGTAGAGGTGTTCATGATTACTTCGTAATTCATATGTTGGTTTTTAAGTTTGACTATTGGATCGTAAGAGAAGCCAAAGGTTAAAAAGCCCCCTCATATATTTCACCCGCTCATCCCTTCACAGGGACCATCAATCATAAAAAAGCCCTGCCGCCCCTGTGGCCAGACGCAAAAAAGCCCCGCCGTTCCGGCGGGGCTTTTTCATTTATAAGTCAGGGATCAGGCGTTAACCTTCTTTCCCTTAACCTTTGCGATAACTTCTTCAGCGATATTGTTCGGAGCCGGAGCGTAGTGCGAGAACTCCATAGTGGAAGTCGCACGGCCAGAGCTCATGGAACGCAGTTCCGTTACATATCCGAACATTTCCTTCAGAGGCACTTTAGCCTTGATAACCTGCAGGTTGTTACGGCTGTCCATACCTTCCAGGATACCGCGGCGACGGTTAAGGTCACCCGTTACGTCGCCCATGTATTGGTCGGGAGTCAGTACTTCAACCTTCATGATCGGCTCGAGCAGCTGTGGCTTAGCCTTTACGCCTGCCTCACGGAAACCGGATTTAGCGCAAAGCTCGAAGGACATCGCATCAGAATCCACGTCATGGTAGCTGCCATCGAATACGCGGACCTTCATGCTCGTCAGCGGATAGCCAGCCAGAACGCCAGTTGACATACAGCTTTCAAAACCCTTCTGGATAGGCTGGATGAATTCCTTGGGGATAGAACCACCAAAGATATCGTTGATGAACTGGAATTCCTTGCCTTCATTCTCCTTCAGCCATTCCTCGTCGGCAGGTCCGATTTCGAACTGGATGTCGGCGAATTTACCACGACCACCCGTTTGTTTCTTCAGCACTTCACGGTGTTCGACAGCCTTTGTAAAGGCTTCCTTATAGGCAACCTGGGGAGCACCCTGGTTTACTTCAACTTTGAATTCACGCTTCATACGGTCGATGATGATTTCCAGGTGCAGTTCACCCATACCACGAAGGATGGTCTGGCCTGTATCTTCATCCATATTTACACGCAAGGTGGGATCTTCTTCCACCAGCTTGGCGATAGCCATACCCATCTTATCGACGTCAGCCTGGGTCTTAGGCTCAACAGCGATCGCGATAACGGGCTCAGGAATAAACATATTCTCAAGCGTGATCGGATGATCTTCATCGCAAAGCGTATCCCCGGTCTTGATTTCCTTGAAACCAACAGCCGCGCCGATATCACCAGCTTCGATAAAATCGATCGGATTCTGCTTGTTTGCAAACATCTTCATGATACGGCTGATACGCTCTTTCTTACCGCTTCTTACGTTCAGAACGTAGGAGCCGGCATCAAGGTGGCCGCTATAGCACCGGAAGAACGCGAGACGACCTACGAATGGGTCGGTCATGATCTTGAAAGCCAGTGCGGAGAAAGGTTCCTTTGCATTGGGCTTACGAGTGATCGTTTCGCCTGTGTTAGGATCAGTACCGATTGTGTCTTCGATGTCTACAGGAGAAGGCAGGTAACGGCAAACCGCGTCAAGCGCAGTCTGTACACCCTTGTTCTTGAAGGAAGAACCGCACATCATCGGGACGATGCTCAGGTCAAGCGTAGCCTTGCGGATAGCTTCGTGCATTTCCGCTTCAGTGATGCTATTGGGGTCTTCGAAGAACTTCTCCATCAGGTTGTCGTCGTATTCAGCAACAGCTTCAACCAGCTTTCCTCTCCATTCGTTTGCTTCTTCAATCATGTCAGCAGGCACGTCGATCTCGTCGAAAGTCATACCTTCCGTTTCCATGTGCCAGATGATACCCTTCATCTTGATCAGATCCACAACACCCTTGAAATCATCTTCAGCACCGATAGGCAGCTGCAGCGGAACCGCCTTAGCGCCCAACATTTCACGAACCTGGTTGACAACCATAAGGAAGTCAGCGCCGCTGCGGTCCATCTTGTTGACGAAACCGATACGGGGAACCTTATAACGATTGGCCTGGCGCCAAACCGTCTCAGACTGAGGCTCAACGCCGTCTACAGCAGAGAACAAAGCGATCAGACCATCCAGTACACGCATGGAACGTTCTACTTCTACAGTAAAGTCCACGTGACCCGGAGTATCGATGATATTGAAATAATACTTTTTGGTATTGGCATCCGCCTTACCCTTTACGGTAGGGAAATTCCATTGGCAGCTTACAGCAGCAGAGGTAATGGTGATACCTCTCTCCTTTTCCTGCTCCATCCAGTCGGTGGTAGCCGCACCGTCATGCACCTCACCGATTTTGTGAATCATCCCCGTGTAGCGCAAGATACGCTCCGTGGTGGTGGTTTTGCCGGCGTCGATGTGAGCCGCAATTCCGAAGTTTCTTTGAAATTTTAAGTCTGCCATTGTTAATTGTTATAATTTAATTCGGTGCGCAAAGGTAATTAAAAATCTCCATGCAAAATGCAGCCCCCTGCTTCCTTCCAGACAAAATTTGCCATCCGCCCCCGAATTGCACTTAATTTTCGATACCAGTACCGGGGCGCCTCCCTCCGGGTCCTTCGTTCCTCCGTTCCCTCCGGGCCGGGCTGTCCGCGGTGCACGGCACCCTGCTCCCATCCCTGGCGCATCCCCTTCAGCCTATTCCTGTAGAAGGGTCCGCTAACCGGCCCCAAACGGCTGAAAGATTTCCCCTTTCCGTCCAGGAGGGCCGTCTCATGGCTGTCCTATAAGCGTCTTCGCCACGACGGATCTCGCGAGAGGGCAAGGCGCCTCGCATGGATCGCCCGGCTATCTTCCCCGCCGATCCACCGCCGGCCCAACAAAACGTCCCCCGCCCAATCACAGGAATGCGCAGCGCCGGAGCGGTCATGCCCCGCGGCCCAAGCCCCCAAAACCTGCCCCAAAGTCCCGCTCCCAAACCCACATCGCCATCCGCCCGGCTAAAACCCAAACCCTACCCCAAAGGCAAAAAACAAAAACCCCGGCTGACGCCGGGGTTTCCCCAATATATAAAGTCTTAAAAACCTAAACTTTAAAGTGAGCAAAAGCCTTATTCGCTTCCGCCATTCTATGCGTATCTTCCTTCTTCTTGAACGCTCCGCCTTCGCCCTTAGCCGCAGCTACGATTTCATTCGCCAGCTTCTCAGCCATACTACGACCGTTTCTTTCACGGCTGTAACGGATCAACCATTTCATAGAAAGACTGATCTTTCTGTCAGGACGAACTTCAGAAGGGATCTGGAAAGTCGCACCGCCAATACGACGGCTGCGGACTTCTACGGCCGGGGTGACATTCGAAAGAGCTCTCTTCCAGATATCATATCCGTCTTCGTTGGTTGTCTTAGCCACCTTCTCGATAGCGTCGTAAAAAATGTTATAGGCAGTGTTCTTCTTACCCTGCCACATCAGGTTGTTCACAAAACGTGTAACCAGGATATCGTTATAGCGGGCATCAGGGGCCAGCGGTAACTTTTTGGCTTGCGTTTTTCTCATTGTTTGAAAAAATTTTCAGGTCCTATGCTCCGGAAATTGATTACTCCGAAATACCCACCCCGGAACAGGTTTTAACGATGGGGACTCTCGGTTGAGCCCTGATCGGGAGATATCCCAAATCAAAGCTGCCTTCACCGGTCTTCTGAACCTCGCCCGCCGCCGATCATCGACCGCAGGTTAAGCCCTCTGACCGCTATAGTTATTTCTTAGCTGCGGGTTTAGCGCCGGCTTTTTCTTTCTTAGTACCATACTTGGAACGGCTCTTCTTACGATCCTTAACACCAGCCGTATCCAGGCTGCCGCGAACGATATGATAACGAACACCAGGTAAGTCCTTGACACGACCACCGCGGATCAGCACGATGGAGTGCTCCTGCAGGTTGTGACCTTCACCCGGAATGTAGGCGATAACTTCAACCTTGTTTGTCAGACGAACCTTAGCCACCTTACGCAGCGCGGAGTTTGGCTTCTTAGGTGTAGTCGTGTAAACACGGGTACAAACACCACGACGTTGGGGACATGCATCCAACGCTCTGGATTTGCTCTTCGCCCGGATAATCTCTCTTCCTTTTCTTACTAATTGTTGTATAGTAGGCATTCTGACCTATTTTATTTTGGGACTGCAAAAGTAGCACCCCGCTCGGAAATAAACAAATAAATTCATAAAAAACCCGGATAATGCCCCTTACACCTTAAACATCCATCCATGGGTGTCTTCTCTGCGGCCTTCCCGGATGTCCGTCAATATGCGCTTTACCGCAGGCGCGGCCTTCCAGGTATCCGTATCAAACTTCATCACAAAATCCTCATACTTCAACTCCCTGATCATCGAGATCGTCGCCGCAGTTCCCGTTCCAAACACCTCCTTCAACTCCCCTGCCTCATAAGCGCGAACCACGTCATCTATGTGAACAGGCTGTTCAACCACCTCATAGCCTTCCTCCCGCAAAACCTCGATCGCACTGTCCCTCGTTACCCCTTCCAGGATCGTACCCGACTGAAGATCAGGAGTCACCACCTTATTGCCAATAACAAAGAAGACATTCATCGTACCGATCTCCTGGGCATATTTATGCTCATAAGCATCCATCCACAACACCTGGTCATACCCCTGCTTCTTGGCAACCGCTGTGGCCATCATGCTCGCGCCATAATTACCCGCATTCTTTACAAATCCAACACCGCCCCGCGCAGCACGGGTATACGTATCTTCCACATAAACCTTTACCGGGACAGAATA
Source organism: Chitinophagales bacterium (assembly GCA_015654595.1). Lineage (GTDB taxonomy): Bacteria > Bacteroidota > Bacteroidia > Chitinophagales > Chitinophagaceae > Puia. The sequence continues at coordinate 5,267 of JAATGQ010000074.1, forward strand.
GTAAGGACCCGTCGGGCTCAGAAGAATAATAAATTTATACGTTTCCGCCGCCTTTACGCCAAGCGTGCTGTCCGTAGAGAACATAAAAGGACGGATATATAAAGAATAATCGCTCTTCATCGGGATCCAATCCTTTTCCAGGTCTACCAGCCGGCGCATTCCCTCGATAAACAGCTCCTCCGGTATGGCCGGCATCTGCATGCGCTCAGCAGATAAATTGAACCTGCGGAAATTATCGTAAGGACGGAAGATAAAAGGCTTCCCATCAGCATCCTTATACGCTTTGATCCCTTCGAAAATTGACTGCCCGTAATGAATTGCCGAGTTCGCCGGAGAGATCGACAGGTTTTCGACCGGTTTAATATGCGCCTGCTTCCACTCGCCGTCAGCATAATCCACTTCCAGCATGTGGTCTGTCAGAAACTTGCCAAAAGGCAAATTATTAAAATCGATTTCGTTTAACTTACTCTTTCCGGTTTTCGTAACTTGTAGGTCCAACTCGGCAATCATATGCTTGTAAATTTTGTTGACACAAAGAAACAAACAATCTTTGTGTCGGCAAAATCAGAAACTAACAATTGTTAGTTTCGACGGTTGTATTTTTCAATTGCTTTTCACATCTATTATGAGTCTCAACGACATCCAGTTAAAGGATTTTATCGTCGCCGAATGGTACAAGGATGCCCTTCTCGAATCCCCCGATGGCCCTCCGGCCATCCGGCGCTCCGCAACCGTCACGCCGGCTTCGACCGCTCCCGCAATCCCGCCGGCAGCACCGCCGACACCGCCCTCGCCTGCCCCGATAGAAACCATCCCGCCGGCGCAGCCAAAACCAGCCGCGCCTCAACCGGTCGAGCCAATCCAGGTTCAGCCCCCTTCCGCATATAAATTCCTTGGAAAAAATCTCCGCAGGATCAGTATCCTCGTCGACGCAAAAGACGCGGCCTTCCTCCCCGATGACCAGCTCAACTTTCTGTCGAAGATCCTCGAAGCCTGCCGCATGAACGTAGGCGACGTCGCCATCGTCAACCACGCCGTCCAGCCGGTGAACATCACAGCCCTCCGCGGACAGCTGCAGCCATCCGTGGTGCTGCTCTTCGGCATCGACCCAACGAATATCAAACTGCCTATCAACTTTCCGGAATTCAAAGTGCAGCCCTACGACGACTGCACTTATCTGCTGGCCCCATCGCTGACAACGATGGTAATGCCCAATGACGAAGCCCGCCTGTTAAAAAGCAAACTATGGATTTGCCTGAAAACCCTCTTTCAAATATGAGTACACAAGCAAACCGACTGCAAATCGTCTTCGCCACCAACAACGCCCACAAGGTAGAAGAGATCCAGGCCGCCATAGGCCCCGATCTGGATGTCATCAGCCTCAAACAGGCCGGCATCGATATCGATATACCCGAACCGCACGATACCCTGGAAGCAAACGCGACCGAAAAATCAACGACTATCCACCGGCTCACAGGCGCCAATTGCTTTAGCGAGGATACCGGAATGGAAATCACCGCCCTTGGCGGGGAACCCGGCGTAAAAAGCGCCCGCTATGCAGGCGAAGACAGGAGCTTTCAAAACAACGTAGACAAAGTGCTGCAAAAACTAAAAGGTAAGCCAGACCGCAGCGCCCGCTTTCGCACCGTCATCTCCCTGATCTGGGAAGGCAAAGAATATCTCTTCCAGGGAATATGCAGCGGCCGGATACTCGAAGCACCCGCAGGCGACGGCGGATTCGGCTACGATCCCATCTTTGTTCCCGATGGCGACACCCGCAGCTTTGCCCAGATGACCCTCGAAGAAAAAAACAAATACAGCCATCGCAGAAAGGCGGCCGACCAGCTCGTCGAATTTCTAAAAACCGCGCAATAAGAACGTATGCCCCGCACCAAACTCACGCTCCCCGATCAATTCACTTTCACGACATCCATCCCTGTCCGTATCACCGATCTCAACTATGGCGGCCACGTGGGCAACGATTCCATACTGTCGCTCATCCACGAGATAAGGGTACAATTCCTCGCGCATCACAACTATAAAGAACTCGACATGGCAGGAGTAGGACTCATCATGGCCGACGTGGCCATCGAGTTCAAAAGCGAAGCCTTCTACGGCGACCTGCTTCGCGCCTCCGTAGCCGCCGGCGAATTCTCCCGCGTTGGATTTGATTTGTACTATAAGCTGGAAAAGCAAGCCGGCGAAAAATGGATCCCCGTCACCCTGGCCCGGACCGGAATGGTCTGCTTTGACTATACCACAAAAAAAGTGGCTTCCGTACCACAGGAAGCCATCACAAAATTACAAGGCTAAAAGCAGGTCCTATCGCCCGATCCCGGAAGAGCCGTCATTTTGCATTCCAGATCCTCCAGCTCTCCTCGGCCTGGCCGATCAGCATGTCGTACCCATTCTCTACGACAGCGCCCCTCTCTTCCCCCCTTAAAAGGAAGAGCGTCCTCGCCGGGTTATAGATCAGGTCAAAAAGATAATGCTCCGACGTCAACGCGGCATAAGGCAAAGGGGGAGCCTCCTCCACCTTCGGATACATCCCCAAAGGCGTCGTATTGATAATAAGCGTATAAGAAGCAAGCAACGCCGCATCCACCTGCTCATAACGCAAATCCTCAAAACCTGGGCGCAGTGACCGCGTCACTACCTTATATTCGATCCCCAGTTTGCGCAGCACATACAGCACAGCCTTGGAAGCGCCGCCGGTCCCCAAAACCAACGCCCGCCGATGATGTGGAGAAAGCTTCGGGATCAGCGATTGCTCAAAACCCACCACATCCGTATTATACCCCGTCAGCACAGAGCCTTCGATCTTTATACAATTGCAAGCCCCGATCTCCGCAGCGACAGGATGCAGCGAAGTCAGAAAAGGCATCACCTTTTCCTTATAAGGAATCGTCACATTCAACCCGCACAACGACGGATCAGCAAGAACGGCATGAAGCTCACTTATATCAGAAAGAGAAAAATTCGAATAGGAACATTCTGTTAAATGCTCCCGTTCGAACTTTTCTGCAAAAAACTTTTCCGAGAAAGAATGAGACAGCGGGTATCCTATCAACCCATATCTCCTCATAACGCGGCGTCTTTGTCGAGGAATAAATGGAAGGTGTCTCCACGAAGCCCAACCCGCATCGCTTCCATAGCGATCACTTCTGTAGGAGCAATATTGCCCAGGTTGACATTGCAGCCGATCAATTCGATAAAATACAACTGCTGCGCTTTTTGCGGCGCTTCCCAAAGGATCTTTTCAGCAGGGATCTGCGTCAGGATCTCCTGTACCAGCCCTTCCCGAACTTCTCCGCTGCCGCGGTAAATACCCACATTACCAGCTTCACGCGCTTCAGCAATAACATAAGAAGCGCCGGCATTCAACTCCGCAGACATCAGCTCGATCCACTTGTAAGGAGGAATGATATGCGCTGCATCCTTGCTGCCTACTTCGCTGAAAACGGTACCATGCTTGGTCAGCTTCTCGATATAGCCGCACTTCTCATTATGAGGGATAGTAATGGAACCATCACTCACTTCCATATGCGTAATGCCGTAATCCTTAAGCACTGAAATATAGTCGTCGAACTGACCTCTGATCAAAAAGGCTTCAAACAAAGTACCGCCAAAATATACAGGAAGACCGTAGGACTGATAGACTTCGATCTTCTCCCGAAGATTCGGCGTCACAAAAGACGTCCCAAATCCCAACTTCACTACATCCACATGCGGGTGCGCCACACTCAAAAAATTCTTTGCTTCTTCGATGCTCAACCCCTTGTCCATTACCATTGTAATACCATTCGTCCTGGGCTTCTCCAGCCGCTCGGGCATTTGCGTAAGTTTAAAGTTCATCCTGTTTATTTCCGGTTTTAATGAAAGTTAATAGAATCGGATTTTAAAAAGACGGTTTATAACAACCGCCGCAAAAATAGGAAACTATCGCATACAATGCGGAATGACAACAAGTGATAGAATATTATAATGTAATTAAAATTGCACACCCCCGTAAGCGCCTCCGCCGGTCGGGTCTGCGAGCGCCTCCGCCGACGATGTCCGCCCCCTTGCGATCAAGCGTTCTTTAGCCCTACTGCTGTGATTTTGATTTCTTATACCGGGCGATCAGATCGACCACCGGCTGATATTGTAGAATAACCGGGTTGAGCTCCAACAGCTTCTTCAACAGCTTAGGCGCCTTCGTCATCGCCGTCTCCAGCTGTATCATGCCCTCCCGACTCTTTCCAAGAGCAAAATTGACGGCGGAAAGATAAAAAATAAACAATGGCTTTCCCCCAGTGATCTTGATAGCCGCCTCGACCTGCTCCAGCGCCTCCTCAAAATACTCCGCATTATAAAGACAACGGATCAGCGCTTCCCAGCTGGATACATTACGCGGTCTGATCCTGACCACATTCGAAAAGAACTGGATCGCCTCCTTGAAATCCCCCATCTGCATCTTACACTCCCCCATCGCCAGGTTATACTCCGGCTGCAAAGGATGGATACGAATGGCCGCCTCCAGTTGCTTTACCCCCTGCACCCATTGCTCCTCGTTGATATAAGTACACGCCAGCTTATAATACAACTTGCTGTCATCGGGATTCAAATGCGACGCTTTTCTATAGTAAAAACGAGCCTGCGCATAATTGTCAAGCTTATCATAACAATGCCCGATCGCCTCATAGATCACATCCTCAGGTCTCGATAACTCGATCACCTTTTCCAGCGCCTCGATCGCATCTTTATATTTTCTAAGCCGGATATAAGCGTCGCCCATATTCCGGTAAGCATAATCGAACTTCTCATCGATAACCAGCGCATACTTGTAGGCGTCAACCGCCTTCTCGTACAACTTCAACCCCTGAAACGCCGCCGCGAGGTTGAACCACGCCAGTTCGTTATAAGGTATCTCATCGATGATCTGCTGATGCAGCCTTATACTCTCTTCGTTCCGACCCGTAAAATCCGTCCAGAAACAAATCTTATACAAGGCCTCTTCATTACCCGGGTCCTGCTCCAGAACCAGCTTCAGACAATCGAATATCTTATCGAATTCTTCATAATCATCATACACATCCGCCAGCTCGAACAAAAGCTCCAGCCGCTCCTCTCCCTCAAAATGCAAAAGCGCGCTCTCCAGCAGCCCGGCCGCCTTTTGAGGCTGGTCCAGCGCCAGATACGCATCCGTTTTTAAAATGTAAAGATTAATGTCGCTGCCGTCGAGTAATTCCACCTGCTCAAGAATTGCCAGCGCCTCGTGATAGCGCCGTGTCGCAATCATCAGGTCTGCTTTTTTGATCAGTAAGGCCGAAGAATAAGGATACTGCTCAATCCCCAACTCCACCGCTTCAATAGCCTGGATCAGATCTTCCGTGTCATCAAAATAGTCAATTATCCTCTCAAATGCTTCTTCCTCCAGAAAACTATGACGACGGCCGCTTTTCAAATCCTGGTACTGCTTCAATAACTCCTTCATTTCTTCCCGATCCTGATGGTATGGATTTTCTTGCATGTGTTAAAGGTTATCGTAAGTTACACGAATAAAATCTGACTTCCGAAAATAGTTATCCCCCTGCAAAGCACATATAAACCCTCCCTGCGCGCATAATCTATCCCACAGACCCTGCACTCACCTTTTACTGTATTCCCCATGCCGGTAAAAAGCATAATATCCCTCCAGGATTAAAAGATCATCCACTGGCAACCCGCAGCCGCATAACAGCGTAATTAATAAGGGAAAACACCGGAAAAAACCCTAAAAGGTTAGAAAGCATTAAAAACCTAACTTATAAGGGTCTAAAGATCAAAGCGTTAAAGGTTTATTAAATTTAATGCTCAACGGTTAAAAAATACCCAAATTTATTTTCTATATTTGTGTTTAGAAATGCTTATACCAAGTAACATAGGAGCGAGGAAAATGATGCGCAAATTGCTCATCAGCACCATGCTGGTTGCAGTGGTAGGGTTAGCCTTTGCCAGCAAAGGCGGCGGCGGAGAAAAGAAAGCCAATACCAGCATTCCGTTAAAAACAACTTTTACCCCCGTCAGGACCACCAATGGCTTTACGCTCAAAGCCGGCCCGTCCTACGCAGGCAGCTATCTGCTGAATACGGAAAAAACCAGCGGATACACCTCCTTCAACACACTGATCACCTATCAGAAAGGCAATAGCATCTATATCATGCCCTACAGATACAAGATCAACACTTCCATGTACCTCAACAACAGCGGCAGCAACCTGCAGCTGCTTGATCTGCGGGTAAATCTTCACAGATAACCTTGCGCCCCTCCCAAGCGACACATCCCCTGTCCTCAATTGCATAACTATGCAATCCCCTCGCCTCCGCCACGCCGCAGCCCCATATCCCTATCCCCCGATATTCATTTTCTTGCTCTCCTCGTAATTCAACTCGCGGTAACCAGAACTCGGAATGTCAAACTTTGACTCAGGCACCGGATTCAGATTGATCCGTGAGATCCGATAGCTGATCTTCACACTCCCATTCGTCAGGTCATACTCCAATGGCACCCCGTCCAGCGCCCGGAAAGGAGGCTCATACTGCCTGTTCTCCACCAATATGTCCCTGGTATAATAAACGGAAATAATAGCCCCGGATTTGGTCTGCCCCACCGCCTTGATACAGTGATACCCGGCAATCTCCTTTGTTTCTGTCGTGTTCTTAAACACAATGCCGTCATACAGCTTGTTCCGCTCCGCCCAGTTATCCGCATTCAGCCTGATCAACAGCTTTTGGCCGCTAACCTCTTTTAAGATAACCGCCAGACCCGTATTGGCATCAAAAAATGTAGTGGAAGAAAAAAGAGAGCTGGTCATTTCCGACCGGCTCTTATTACCTTTTATATACACCGTATGAACGGCGCTTTCAATATTCTTGTCCTGCGACGTAACGGAATAATCGTACACCAGCGTAAGCTCGGAAACCTTCTTTTGAGCCTCGGCCTTGAAAAGAGGTCCCAAAACAAAACTCAACAGCAAAAAGACAACGTAGATCGGATTTCTCATAATATTTGAAGGGATTTCATCGGATAAGCCGATAAAAATAAGAAACCCCCTCCAAACCTGCAAATCCCCGCCGGCCACGCCCAAATCCATTCGTCTGGATACCTGCCCCCGTCCTCCCCACTGGCTGCAGCAGCGCTCACGCCGCTCCCTGCGCCTGCTCACGCACCCATGGCCCAATCCCCTATTTCTTTCCCTGTCTTTTCTGGGCATCCTTCTGCGCCTCCTGGATCTGCTCCATCCGCTGCTGCCATTTCGACTTTACCTTCGGCTTAGCCCTGTTCTCCTGCAGCTTTACCAGGATCTTCTCATGATCGATAATATAGTTCTGAATAACAAACTGGAGAATCAGCGTTATAAGATTCGAAACGGTATAATACCACGTCAACGCACTCGGCAGCCCGTTAAAGAAGATCAACAGGAATACCGGCATGATATAAGGCATATACTTCATCGCCGGATTGCTCTGATCAGGCGTCATGCTCATACCATACAAAGAGATCAAAAAGCTTGTCGTAACAGCCGTCAGCGCGAAAAGACTGATATGATCCCAACCCAGGATTGAAAACCCGAAATTCAAGATGCTGTCATAAGAAGACAGATCATGCGACCACAAAAAGCTCTCTCCCCGCAGTCCGATATTGGAGTTGAAGAAACTATACAACGCAAAGAAGATCGGGATCTGCAACAACGCCGGTATACATCCCCCCAGCGGATTCACGCCCGCCTCCCGGAAAAGTTTCATCTGCTCCATCCCCACAGCCTGTTGATCATCCCCAACCCGCTTCTTCATCGCCTCGATCTCAGGACGTAATGCCTTCATCTTCGCGCCGCTGAGATAACTGCTGTAAACCAGCGGGGAAGTGAAAAGACGAATAAACAAGGTCAACAACAAAATAGCTATGCCAAAACTGGCAATGTGTTGTTTGAAGAAACCAAACACGGGCATGATAATATAAACGTTGATAGGACGCACAAAAGCATACATACCCCTCCCCAGATCGATGATCCGCGTCATTCCCGGCGCCTGCTTTTCCAGGATCGAAAAATCATTGGGGCCGTAATACAACTGGAAGTTCAGCGCAGTCGACGCAGCAGCCGGGATCTTGGCCTGCAATGCCGCATCCACCCTCGAAACCATCACAGACGAGTCGGCCGTCTCCTTCGCCATATGCACTACACCAGAAGTAAACGGTTCCTTGGCGATCAGCGTCATGTTGAAGAACTGCTGAGAGATAGACAGCCACTGAACCGGCTTTTCAAAAGTCCGCTCGGTCTTCGAAACCATATAATCGAACTGACCGTCTTCGTAATAGGACAAACCAGCAAGCCGGCGTTCGTACTTAGCGTCCTTTTGCGTTTTTGCAACGCGCGCCTGCCAGGCCAGATTGAAATTATTCTGTGTGAAAAGTTTGTCCGGACTTCCAATATTGATCTTCCAGTCGATCAGGTAGTCGTTCGGGCGGATCGTATACGCATGAACCAACGACTGCCCGGCAGGCGTTGGAAGACGAAACATCACCGTCTGACTTCCATCCGCATTCTTCGTTACCTCCCCATCCCTGAAATAAAGACTGGCAATCTGCGAAGACTGCCCCTGAGCCGTATTGATCGTATAGTCGAATTGATTGTCGGAACCAGGCCTGATCAAATGAACCTGGGTGCTGTCATATGCTTTGAAATTCTTAAGCTCCACGCTTACCGGCTGACCACCCTTATTGCTGAAAATAACCTTGATCACCTCGTTCTCAACCGTCGTGAAATGCTCTTTACCGGTGAATGCTGCCGCAAAACTGTTAGAGTCCACCGCAGCAGGAACCGACGCAGTTGCAGTATCCTTCGCCTTCTCTTCAGCAGCCTGCCTGGCCTTCACCAGGGCGGCACTGTCAGCCTGGTGCTTTCTGATCGCCTCCAGCTCATGGCTGTTTTTGGTCGATATGAACAAATAAGCGAAGAGCAAAACCCCCAGCAGCACAAAACCAATAACCGTATTACGATCCATTCCCATATTATGTTTTTTAGGAAGTGCAAATATAGGGTAAATGAAGAACGGCGCAGCGGAGAAACCCCACTGCGCCGGTGAAATTTAGGCTAAAGCTCAGGTAATTTAGATCATCTCGCTCTGCAGCAACGGATTCCGGACCGAATTCTTCAATTCGGAGAAGTCCTTGGCAGCCTTGATAAAATGTACAAATATCGGTTGGGGATTCTCCACCGTGCTCTTCAATTCCGGATGGTACTGCACCCCGAAAAAGAAAGGATGCGTCGGCAGCTCGATGATCTCGACAAGACCGCTTTCCGGATTGGAACCGCTGGCAACCAGCCCCGCCTGCTCCATCTGTTGCAGATACGCATTATTGAACTCCCAGCGATGCCGGTGTCTTTCCGTGATCTCAGACTTGCCGCCATAGATCTTCGACGCCAGAGACCCTTCCTTTAATGTACAGGGATAGGATCCAAGCCGCATTGTCCCGCCCTTGGCAGTCACCTTCTTTTGCTCTTCCATCAGATCAATAACAGGGTAAGGAGTATGCACGTTCATTTCCGTCGAATGCGCGTCAGTCAATCCCAGCACATTACGCGCATATTCAATGACCGCCATCTGCATCCCCAGGCAGATGCCAAAGAAAGGCAGCTTGTTCTCACGGGCATACTTTACGGCAATGATCTTCCCTTCTACACCCCGGTGTCCAAACCCCGGGGTAACCAATAACCCATCCAGGTTCCCCAGCTTCTCGGCCACATTCTCTTCGGTGATAAACTCACTGTGCACATTCACTACCTGAACCTTGCACTCATTCATAGCGCCCGCATGCACAAAAGACTCCAGGATGGATTTATATGCATCCTGCAGCTCGATATATTTTCCGATCAGGCCGATCGTAACCTTGCTCTTTGGATATTTCAACTTGTCCAGGAATTCCTTCCAGACACCCAGCTCCGGCTCATGATAATGCGTGATGTTCATTTTCTTCAGACAGATCAGATCCAGCTTCTCCCGCATCATCGTCAACGGCACCTCATAAATAGTAGGCATATCCGCAGCCTCGATCACCGCCTCCGGCTTTACATTACAAAAAAGCGCAATCTTCTTGCGGATATCCGGAGACAAAGGCTCCTCCGTTCGACATACAATAATATTAGGATGTACCCCTTCCTGGCTCAACATCCGAACGCTATGCTGCGTCGGCTTCGTCTTCAATTCCTTTGCCGCCTTCAGATAAGGGATCAGCGTCAAATGGATCACCAAACAATCCTCCTCCGGCATCTCCCATTGCAGCTGACGAACCGCCTCGATAAAAGGCAGCGACTCGATATCACCTACCGTTCCACCCAGCTCCGTAATGATAATATCATATTTATTACCCTGCCCCAGCAACAACATCCTCCGCTTGATCTCATCGGTAATATGCGGAATGACCTGTACCGTCTTTCCAAGATAAGCCCCTTCCCGCTCCTTGTTGATCACCGTCTGGTAGATCTTACCCGTCGTCACGTTATTCGCCTGCGAGGTAAAAATATTCAGAAAACGCTCGTAATGCCCCAGATCCAGATCCGTCTCGGCGCCATCCTCCGTCACAAAACACTCGCCATGCTCGTAAGGATTCAAGGTCCCCGGATCCACATTGATATAAGGATCGAACTTCTGAATAGTAACTCTAAGCCCCCTGGCTTGCAATAATTTAGCAAGCGAAGCTGCAATAATTCCCTTTCCGAGCGAAGACGTTACGCCACCTGTTACAAAAATATACTTAGCCATAAAATGGTCAATTAATTACTACTCAATTAATTTATTATTAAATGCGATGTTGTGTTATTGCGCGACAGGCGATATATAATATCTTAGCATTCTTCGCTTCTAACTAAACTCCTCATTTGTCACTGGCATAAAAAGCAATACGCCAGCGATCAAATGTCTTTCGGTAACATTTAATTCAGACCCGATACCCGAGTCCTGGTCACTGTTTGACCTGATGAAAAAAACTACAAAGGGGAAATTCCAAGAGGTCATGCAAAGATACATAAAAAAACAGACCACCTCTTCAGCCGGTCTATTTTCCAACAAAGATTTTCTTTGCCGGACATAAGACAAAAAAAGCGCCGCCTACTTTTACCAGTAGGCGGCCCCCTGGCAAAGTTCCCCTTTGCCAGGACATAAGACAAAAAATTGCCGCCTACTTTTAACAAGAGGCGGCAATTTCCTTCTATTACATAACTTCTTATTTTCTACTTGAACGCCGCCAGCGTATAGGACGTCTTTACTTTCATATCCTGGCTGACTTCTGCGCTCGCATTCCGGGTAAATTCCTTGGCGGAGGCTTTTTCAGATTGATTGATCTTGACTGCGTGTAAAACTGCGATACAGGCTATCTCAGCGACTAATACTAAGGCTGTCAGGGTCTTTCCTTTCTTCATGGTATAATTGGATTTACAATGTCGGAAAATGTTCTAAGGGTTTTCTGCTCTGCGCGGTCACAAATTACGACCACAAAAACATAAACGCAAGTCAATACTGAAATATTTTACTTAAAAGGCCAGAATCTACCCATCAACCTCCAGGAAAGCGTGCTTATCTTCCTTATTTTTATATTTTCCTAAAATTCTAGCAGTCCTTTACATATATGGATAAATTCTATTTACTGACTATGAATTTATTGCTATTTTGTTCTTGCTATTAATCCAACTATGAAACACACCCTCGCTTTTCTGGCGTTTCTCCTGTCTTTTCTGAACAATACCCCGGCTCAAACACCCTTTTCCGCCCTGCCGGTTACCCGGATCGAACTTCCCGTTCACCCACAGCCCGAGCCCAGCTCCCAGCTCATCTATAACCATATCGAAGTACTGGACCAACGACCCGACACCGCCAGGATAGGTATCCATACCTCCGAATCCCTGCTGGCAGCGAAAACCGGCCAGCTTGCATTTATATCCCCGGCAGCCGCGGCCCTCTCCGACTGGTTTAATCTCCATTATACACGACCCGACGCGGCCTATTCCGCCCTGATCGTATTTCGGACCCTCTGGCTCTCGGACGCCAACTTTATAAGAGAGGATATCGTTAAACAGCCCGAACTAAACAATGCCCAAACCTGCCTCCGCGTAAAAGCAGAGGTCTACGCAGGGCGCGATGGCCAATACCTTCCCCTCTTCCGGATGGATACCCTGCTGATCAACCTTTACCCCGGATCAGGCTATCAGATAAAAGCGCCATACGGAGACTGGAAAAAACAACTGACCGACCTGCTCATAGAGATGATCGAAAGATCCGCCGCAACCATCGCCTGGAAAGAAGTCAATAGCTCTCCCATTAGCCGGATGAAGATCGACTCATTCAACCACACACGCTTCAACTATCCCGTCGATACTGTCACCGCCCTGGCTCCCGGCGTTTATGCCAGCTTTAACGAATTCCGGAACAATGCCCCGTCCATCCGGTCATACCAGATTCAGATGGATGGAAAAGACCAGTTACTCTATCTCCAGGATGCCGCAGGTAAATACTATTACTCCCACGAATCATGGGGCTACAGCGATGGAAAAACAATATTTGTAATGAGGAATGGCAAACTTTGCCCTGCATGGAGGGAAAGACAAGCACTATACTTTTTCGATACCAGCGAAAAACTGGTCACCCCCTTTATCCGGACACAAGGCCCATATAACAGTAAGAGAACCAAAAAGACCAAACACATCATCTACACCGTAGATATGGACAAAGGCGGATCTTACTAACCAAACCGCCGACCCGTCAGCCCGGCCTTCGGCAGTTCCCGCGCCGCGCCTTCGGCGATTCACCCTGCCAGGCCCCTGCCGGCCCTTCTTCAGCCCAACCCTGTTCCATTCACCCCGCGTCGCCCCGCCGGAGCTATGGCTTATTGATCTTCTCGTAACTCGCCACCACCCCCTTGATCAGCGAGGAGCTAAAGCCCTGGTGCTCCATCTCATTGAACCCCGCGATCGTACACCCCTTCGGAGTCGTCACCTTGTCGATCTCCTGCTCCGGATGCGTTCCCCTCAGCAATAACAATTCCGCAGCCCCCTTTACAGTCTGCGCCGCAATAAGATTCGCCGTTGCCGCATCGAACCCGATCTCGATCCCACCCTGTATATTCGCACGGATATATCGCATCGCAAAAGCAATTCCGCAAGCGCCAAGCACCGTCGCCGCATCCATCAGCTTCTCATCGATACAAACCGCCTTACCCAGCTGGTTGAAAATATCCAATACATACTGAAGATACTCCGCCGGAACATTCCGGGAAGCAATACAGGTCATACTCTGCTGGATCGCAATTGCCGTGTTCGGCATCGCACGCACCACCGGCACCTTGTTGTCAAGCTGCGCCGATAAATGCTCGATGCTGATACCCGTTACAACGGAAACCAATATCTGCTTTTCCGGCTTGAACTCATCCCTGAGAGCCGATAAAATATCATTTACCTGGAATGGCTTTACCGCCAGGATTACCAGGTCCGCGTATCGGACGGCTTCCTCGTTCCTGTCGCTCACCACAACCCCCTTCTGCTCCAGCCCATCCAGCGTACGAACGTTCCGCTTGGTAATAAGAATATCCTTGGGAGAAATAAACCCGCTTTGTATCAATCCTTCAGCAATGGCAACCCCCAGGTTACCACCGCCGATAATGGCGATCTTCTTATTCATAATCGTGAAGATAAAAAGAAAAGCAGTACGAAGACCCGTCTACCTATCAAGGCGTCGACTAGTAAAAAGATTCCTTTGCCAGATAATTGCGGACATAGTCATCGACCCCTTTCTCCAGGGAATAAAATTCATCTTTATAACCAGCATCCTTGAGCTTCTGCATATTGGCTTCAGTGAAGTACTGATATTTATCCCGTATATCCACCGGCATATCGATGTACTCGATGTTCGGGGCCTTATCCAATCCCGCAAAAGTAGCCTTTACCAGGTCTTCAAAAGAACGGGCCTTACCCGTCCCCAGGTTATAAATACCCGGCGCAGGCTGGTTTTGCATCAGCCAGTAACAAACCTTTATCACATCCTTTACATACACAAAATCCCGCAGCTGCTGACCGTCCTTGAAGTCAGGACGATGCGACCTGAACAGCTTTACCACTCCGTTCTGGCGTATCTGGTTAAAAGAATGAAAGATCACACTAGCCATCCTGGCCTTGTGATACTCGTTGGGACCATAAACATTAAAAAACTTCAACCCGGCCCAGAAAGGAGGCTGAGTCGTCTGCTGGAGTATCCACTTGTCTACCTCATTCTTGGATATGCCGTATGGGTTCAGCGGCTTCAGTTCATTGATCACGGCATGACTGTCGTCATATCCCTTCTCGCCCGCACCATACGTAGCAGCGGAAGAAGCATATACCAACGGCACCTGCTGCTCCGTACAATAAGCCCAGACCTGCTTCGTATATTCTACATTCAAACGTTCATGAACGGCATAATCGAACTCTGTCGTATCCGTCCTTGCGCCGATATGAAACACAAACTTTACCGCCGGCTTCTGCTTTGCCAGCCAGTCAAAGAAACCATCCCTTTCCACCTTCTCAGCAAATGTCTTCCCATCCAGGTTCGGTGTCTTATCCAACCGGTCAAACTCATCTACCAATATAAGATTTGTATACCCCTGCTGATTTAAGAAACCCGCCAGCACACTCCCAATAAACCCCGCAGCACCGGTAACAACAATACAATCATTCTTTGCAATGGCCATATTTGTCTGATTAGTTGATTATTCCATTTCTACCAGCTTCTTCATATGATTTTCGATGCTGCGGTCATACCTGTCCTTCCATTCTGCAACCGTTCCCCATTCCATACCGTCAACATCAAAATTGCCAGCCGTTACAAAACCCAGCTCCACAAAAGGATGGCTGCCCAGCGCCTTCTTAAAGGCATCCGCATCCGAAGGACGCACACTGACCACAACACGGCTCTGCGCCTCTCCAAACCAATACGCATCCTTACGGATATTCGCATCCGATGCCACTACATCAAATCCCAGCCCACGAGGGAAAGCAGACTCAGCCAGCGTGATGAACAAACCGCCTTCGCTGACGTCATGCGCACTGCGGATCAGCTTCTTACCGATCAGCTCGGCCACCTTTTCCTGCAGACGAAACTCTTCATCGATATCAAAATAAGGAGCAGGACTGAATTCAACCTTCTTGATCTTGTGTAGATATTCAGAAGAACCGATATCATCCCTGTTGACACCCAACAGGAAAATCAGATCACCCTCTTCTTTAAAATCCAGCGTCATCTTATTCTCTACGCTTTCCAGTAAACCAACCATTCCGATCGTCGGTGTCGGATAAACAGCCCCATCAGGATTCTGATTGTAGAAACTGACGTTACCGCCAGTGACAGGCGTATCAAACTTGCGGCACGCATCCCCCATCCCCCTGATCGCATTCACGAACTGATAATATACCTGGGGATCATAAGGATTTCCGAAGTTCAGACAGTTCGTGACACCCAGCGGCTGACCGCCGCTGACGACGATATTACGGGCCGCTTCCGCCACAGCGATCGAAGCGCCCTTATAAGGATCGGCGTATACATAACGGCTGTTACAATCCGTCGTCACAGCAACGGCCTTCCCTCCCGTACCTTTAGCTAACACCACAGCCGCATCACTGGGCTCATTCGTAGAGGTATTCGCAGCGCCAACCGTGCTGTCGTACTGAACAGCAACCCAACGCTTGGAAGCGATGTTAGGTAATGCCGCCAGTTCCTCCGCCACTTCCCGCAGATCATCCGGAACAGCGACCTGGGCAGGATCGAACGCCTTTATCTTAGCCAGATAAGCCGGCTCGCTATAAGGACGATCGTATTGCGGAGCGCCGCCGCCTAATACCAGCTCGTAAGCAGGGATCTCAGCTTCCAGCTCCCCATTCATGTAAAACTTTAACAGCCCGTCATCCGTGACCTGGCCAATCTCCGCTACCGGCAGATCCCACTTTTCGAATATCTCGATAACAGCTTTCTCTTTTCCTTTCTCAACCACCATCAACATCCGCTCCTGGCTTTCGCTCAAAAGCAATTCCCAGGCTTTCATATTATCCTGGCGCGTAGGAACCTTATCCAGGTCGATCCTCATCCCTACTTCACCCTTTGCGCTCATTTCCGCTGTGCTGCAGATTATACCGGCAGCGCCCATATCCTGCATCCCGACGACAACGCCGGTCTTGATCACTTCCAGGCAGGCTTCCAGCAGCTTCTTTTCCTGAAAAGGATCCCCAACCTGGACAGCAGGCAGCTCCTTGGTACTTTCGCCAGTGATGTCCGCCGAAGCAAAAGAGGCGCCCCCAATACCATCCTTACCCGTTGCACTGCCTACAAAAATGACCGGGTTGCCCGTTCCTTTTGCAGTAGCAGAGATCGTTTCTCCATTCTTCAGAATGCCAACGCTCATCGCGTTGACCAGCGGGTTCGTATGATAACAGTCTTCAAAATAAATTTCACCCCCAACCGTCGGTACGCCAAAACAGTTCCCGTAATGGCCGATACCATGCACAACACCGGACAACAAATGCTGCGTCTTGGCTTCTTTCAGGTTTCCGAAACGAAGCGAATTCAACGAAGCGATCGGCCTGGCGCCCATCGTAAAGATATCGCGATGAATACCGCCAACACCCGTAGCAGCCCCCTGAAAAGGTTCCAGGGCGGAGGGATGATTATGCGATTCGATCTTAAATACAACGCCATAACCGCCGCCAATATCCATTAACCCCGCATTCTCTTCGCCGGCTTTCACCAGCATCTTCTTTCCCTCTCTTGGCAATGTCTTAAGCCACTTAATAGAATTCTTATAACTGCAGTGTTCGCTCCACATGGCACTAAAAGCGCATAATTCGGTGAAATTAGGTGTCCTCCCAAGCTTTTGCTGGATCAGACTGAATTCTTCTTCAGTAAGTCTTAGCTGCTGTGCGGTTTTTACGGTTATTTCCATGATAATTGTAGAGATTGATCGAAGGCGCAAAAGTACGAAACCCCTTCCCATTCTCCTTCCTTTATTTAAGATTTTATCCACCCGTAGACCCCATTCGGCTAACAAATAGTTAAAAATTGAATAAGTCCCAATGAATTGCTAGGTTTGCTGGCTATGGCGGCCAAACGAAGTATTGCTTTTGTAGCCAATACCAGCTGGAGTATCTACAAATTCAGACTCTACCTTATTGAACAACTCATAAATGACGGATTCTCCATCTTCATACTGGCCCCCCGTGACCAATATACAGCATACTTCGACGCCAACCCCGGTATCACCTATGTCGAACTGACCCGGCTGAAAAGCAATAGCATTTCCCCCGGAAGCGACAGCCTGCTTTATTGGGAATTACTGGGCCACATCGCCGGCTGAAACCCGACCTGATCTTTCATTATACGATAAAAGCCAACGTCTACGGAACACTGGCCGCCTCCCGCGCCCGGCTCCCCTCCGTCAGCGTCATCACCGGACTCGGATATACCTTTTCCGGTAACGGCTGGCTCCAATCGATCGTCAGGCGGCTTTATAAAATCGTCCTGCACCGAAATGAACAGATATGGTTCCTGAATGAAGACGATCGCAGCTTTTTTACGGATCATCACCTCGTCGATCCAGCCAAAACCTTTCTGCTCCCCGGCGAAGGAGTCGATACAAAAAAATTTTTCCCGGCGCCCTGCCAGTCCGGCAAAAAAGACCTCACCTTTTTACTGATCGGCAGGCTGATCCGCCACAAAGGGATCATAGAATTTGTCGAAGCCGCCAGAATTCTGAAGACACGCGGCCTGCGGGTCAACTGCCAGATACTCGGTTTCTTTGACGAAAAAAACCCGGTCGCCATCGCCCCTTCCATGCTGAAAGAATGGACCGATCAGCAGCTCATAACTTATCTGGGACATACCGACAATGTCGTCCCCTTTATAGAAAAGGCAGACTGCATCGTACTGCCCTCCTATAGAGAAGGCCTTCCCATCAGCCTGCTCGAAGGCGCCAGTATGTGCAAAGCACTGATCGCCTCGGATACCCCGGGCTGCCGCGCCATCATTATCCCTGATCGGAATGGTTTACTTTGCCAGCCAGGATCAGCCGCAGACCTGGCCGAAAAGATGCAGGCCTACTGCCGACTCGATGACAACGCCCGGCTCCGGATGGGCCTCGAAGGCAGAGAGATCGTACTCGCCCGCTATACCCAGGAGATCGTTGCCGATATCTACCGGCAAAAAATTCGCCGCCTTCTTCACCCGGAAACCAGGACAGCCATTTCCTCACATCAACCCAGCCCACAACAACCTTGATCCTCCATATTCTACTCTTCCTTATCTATAGTGTCGGACTGAGCTACGCCCTTCTCCGTATCCCCTTCGTTCGAAAAAGCCGGATCCGCCCCGCTTTCCTGCTGCTCTTCTTTGCCATACACGTCGCTGCCGGGCTGATCCATAATAGCATCGCCTGGCGCTATTATCCCGCACACGGCGATATCTGGTATCATTTCCAAATGAGCTTTCTTTATCGCCAGCGCCTGACCAGCGACATCCACCAGTTTATCGCCGACAACAATACCTGGACCTATTTCACCCACAACAGCATCATTTTTATAAATATGGTCCTCAACCTTTTCTCGGCTGATAACCTTGCTATAAATACTCTCCTCTTTTCCTTTCCCGTCTTTTTAGGATCAATCGCTCTCTTCCACACTTTCCGCCAACACTTTCCCCATACGCCGCTCGCCGCCCTCGCCGTTCTGCTCCTTCCATCTACTGTATTCTGGACGGCATGCATCCACCGCGAAGGCATCCTCTATATGCTGATCGGCTTTCTCTGTTACACTTTCAGCCGGCTCCTGCCCCCCTCCGCCGCCGCCCCCTCTGCCACCATCGACACGCCGCCCGCCCCTTCCAGCCTCAACACAACCAGCACCAGCGCCATGCCTCGCGGCCTCGACACCTTGCCTTCCAGCGCCAGCACCACCACCCCCGCCGTCGACACACCAGCCGCTAAATCAGCTGCCGCCCCCCAATACCTGACCCTGCTGATACTCATCCTCCTCATCTCCTACTTCCGGATCGTCGTCACCCTCAGCCTGCTCCCAGGCCTTTTTATCTGGTGGACCACCCAAAAAAAATGGCCCGCAAAAAAGACCTTACTCTTCTGCGCAGCCCCCCTCCTGTTGCTGACCGTTCTCCTCTATTGCAGCCCTTTTATCCTCGACACCATCATCAACCGCCAGCACGAATTCCTGGCACAGGAAAGCCACTCCCGCCTTCCCCTCCCGGCCCTCGAACATTCCTGGCAGAGCGTCGCCCAGCTTATACCCCGCGCTTTTTTAAACGGGCTCTTCCAACCCCTCCCCGGCTCGGGCGGCCAGCTCATTTATACCGCTTTCTCCCTTGAGCTTCTTGCCATCTGGATCGTAACTCTTTTCGCCATCCTCATCATACTGTTCCGCCTCAACGCCATGCAGCAGCTTATGAAAAACACCAGCCCGCCCTCCGCTTTTCACGCCCCCGCCGCCCCCTTCGCCTATTTCTGCATAACCACGAGCGTCATCGGACTGCTCCTCATCGGCTGCATGATCCCTGCAGCAGGCGCCATTGTCAGATACCGCAGCATCTACCTCCCCCTGCTGCTCGGCCCCTCTCTCTATATTCTTCGGGAAGGCCGGCCCAGCCGCTGGCTCGAAAAACGCCTGTTCGTCGCCCAATACTGACCAAACCAAAGCACTTCCTCAACCCAACCCTCCCCCGCGATAAGTCCAAGCCTCCCCAACACCTAAAAACCGATACACCTCAGGCTATCCATCACCTAAACCGATTCGCCTCAGGCTCCCCCAACCTCCCCCGCGACAAGCATGCAGCCCCCTCCTCCCATACCCTTCACGGTTAGGGGAATACACATACATAAAACAAGTTCATCATGTCATATAAATGGATAAATTAAAAATATTAATATGATAAAAAACATGACCCTAATCAGGGCCAAAACAGCTAAAACTTTCCTTTTTTTAGTTTTTTTATTGTGAATTCTCCATTTTTACCCGAGCAAAGCCAAAAAATTGTTTTATATCCGCACAATAATTTAGTTTCGCTAAAATTTACAAGCATGTCCTCATTAAGATTTAAAGCCATTGACAATCTAAACACTTCTGGTGAAGACCAGATCCCAGGTGCGGCGAAAATAACCGCGATCTTCGGCGAGAATGTTTTCACTCTGAAAACAGCACGTGAGTTCCTGAATGATGAAGCCTACAAAAGCTTGTTAGCCTCCATAAAAGGTGGAAAGAAGATAGATCGCACCGTAGCCAACCAGATCGGTTCCGGTATGCGCCAATGGGCTGAAGCAAAAGGTGTTACCCACTTCACACACTGGTTCCAACCCCTGACGGGAACAACCGCTGAAAAGCACGACTCCTTCTTTACTATAAAGAGTGACGGCACCCCCATTGAAGAATTCGACGGCGCTGCCCTCATCCAACAGGAACCCGATGCTTCTTCCTTCCCCAGCGGCGGTCTGCGCGCAACTTTCGAAGCCCGCGGTTACACCGCCTGGGATCCCTCTTCTCCTGCCTTCATCATGGAGATCGGAGCGGGCAAAACACTCTGCATTCCTACCATCTTCGTTTCCTATACCGGCGAATCACTCGACTACAAAGCTCCCCTGCTGAAAGCGCTTGCCGCTCTCGACAAGGCTGCTGTAGAAGTTTGCCACTATTTTGACAAGAACGTTTCCAAAGTCACTGCTACCCTCGGATGGGAACAGGAATACTTCATCATTGACGAAGGTCTGTTCAACGCCCGTCCTGACCTGGTCATGAGCGGCCGTACAGTCTTTGGCCACTCCCCCGCGAAAGGCCAGCAGCTGGAAGACCACTACTTCGGCAGCATCCCCGAAAGGATCTACGCCTTCATGCGCGACTACGAAAACGAATCTTACAAGCTGGGAATTCCCCTGCGCACCCGCCACAACGAAGTTGCACCCGCTCAGTTCGAGTGCGCTCCTATCTTCGAAGAAGTAAGCGTTGCCGTTGACCACAACACCCTGCTGATGGATGTCATGGACCGCGTTGCCCGCCGTCATCACCTGCGCGTGCTGATCCACGAAAAACCCTTCGCCAGCATCAACGGTTCCGGTAAGCACAACAACTGGAGTATGGCTACCGACACCGGCGTCAACCTGCTGGCTCCCGGCAAAACGCCGAAGACCAACCTCATGTTCCTGACCTTCTTCATCAACACGATCAAGGCCGTTCATGAATATTCCGACGTACTGCGCGCTTCTATCGCCTCTGCCGGCAACGACTTCCGTCTTGGCGCCAACGAAGCTCCTCCCGCTATCATCTCCGTCTTTATCGGTGAATACCTGAGCAAAGTACTGGCTGACGTTAAGGAAAGAGTAGGCGACAAATTCGATGAACAGGACGAAGCGATCCTGAAACTCGATCTGCACAGAAGCATCCCCGAACTGCTGCTCGACAACACCGACCGTAACAGAACTTCTCCTTTTGCCTTCACCGGCAACAAGTTCGAGTTCCGTGCCGTAGGTTCCAGCGCCAACTGCGCAAACGCTATGATCGCCGTTAACTCCATCATGGCTGAAACACTGAAGAAGTTCAAAAAAGAAGTAGATGCGCTGATCGAAAAGGGCGACAAAAAAGAGATCGCTATCATGCACGTTCTGCGCGAGTACGTCGTCAGCAGCGAAAAAGTTCTGTTCGAAGGCGACGGCTACAGCGACGAATGGCACCACGAAGCAGAAAGACGCGGCCTGCCCAACGTCCGCACCACTCCGCTGGCGCTCGACGCAATGGTTACCGAAAAGGCCAAGCACCTTTTTGAAGTCAACGGCGTCTATACGCACATCGAACTGGAAGCTCGCCACGAGATCGAGCTGGAAAAGTATATCAAGCGGGTACAGATCGAAGCCCGGATCATGGGTGAGCTGGCAACCAGCCACATCCTGCCCCCGGCTATCAAGTATCAGAATATCCTGATCCAGAATATCAAGGGCCTGAAGGATATCGGCCTCACCGCCGGCGCTCAGCAAGCCATCCTGGAAAAGATCTCCGAGCATATCTCCAAGGTCAGCGAACTGGTCGGAAAGATGATCGAAGCACGCAAAGTGGCCAACGCCATCACCGACACCCGCACCAAGGCGATCGCTTACGAAAGCCAGGTAAAAGAACCCTACTTCGATACTATCCGCTATCATGTGGACAAACTCGAACTCCTTATCGACGACAAGGAATGGGTCCTTCCAAAGTACCGGGAAATGCTGTTCCTGCGCTAATACATAACACCGAAAATAGAAGGAGGGTGTTTCCGATCAGGAAACACCCTCCTTTTTTTATCCTGCCCAACGTCATTCCCGATCAATCCAACAGCTGGTGAAGCTTTTTATTCAAGGCCTCACCGCGAAGGTTCTTACCAATGATGACCCCCTGAGGATCGATCAGTAAATTCGAAGGAATCTGCTCAATATCATATAGCTTGGCAACGGCATTGTTCCAGAACTTCAGATCGGAAAGCTGCGTCCATTGAAGGCCATCCTTGTGGATAGCCTTAAGCCAGGCATCCTTCGCACCCGGACGATCCAGAGATATGCTCACCACCGTAAAATTTTTGTCATGGTACTTGCCATAGGCCGCAACGACATTGGGATTCTCGGCGCGACACGGAACACACCAGCTTGCCCAAAAGTCGAGCAGGACATACTTCCCCCTGAATTCCTTCAACGATACCGGGATCCCGGCAGTATCCGGCTGCGTGAAATCGGGGGCAGTCTTACCTATACCGGTAATGGCGTTGACCGCAATGCTATGAGCAAGCCGCTTGGCAGGTCCATTGTCCACCGCATCCGGCGACAACTGGGCAAAAAGCTCTGCTTTTTTATCCATATTCAACCGCGGCAATTCCCGCGCAATCAGCAAAGCAGCTATCGGCGAATGCTTGTGATCGAGCACCCATTGCTTAGTGTATTGTGCCGTCAGGGAATCCAGGATGATATATCGGCTTTGCATAGTGGAAAATCCAACGCTATCGTTGTTTTTTCGCATCCGGATGCTCTTTTCGATCAACGAATCTTTTTCCGCATATACGCTATGCTCCCTCTTATACTTCGCAAAAGCATTATAATCAGCCTGACCATGGCCGCCGGTTACAACAGCATCCTGCAATGAATAAGAGGCTTTTATGTTGATGTCCCCTTCATCCAGGTAAATAAGCAGGAAGGGGACTTTCAGCTTATTTGCGCCAAACCGGATAATGTACAGGTCGCCCTGCCCCTTGGCTACCGGCATGGAAATTTTGAACTTCCCATCTTCTGCCTGCACCGAATCCATCTGGCGGCTCTCGTTGAACGCTACACAATACACCCAGGTTCCAGGCTTCAGGTCACTGATAATACCCGTGATCCTCACAGGCAAAGCCTCCTGGGCAAACCCCAGAATGCCATATAATAAACCAATCAAAGAGAAGCATACTTTTCGCATAGTTATCGTGTTTATTTTACTGATTATTTTAGGCGTTATCGATCAAAATGAGGTCATCATCTTATCGATCAAAATGAGGGATCATAAGCGTTGGTCATAATGGATGGTCACCTTATGGATTGTTGACCATCCCTGGGTTATCGTTGATCACTTCCGTCGGAAACCGCAGCGTAAAACGCTGTGGCTGCTGCAGGGTAAATGTCTGGGGACCGGACGCAGACCTGTATAAATGAGTATAGGTCGCTCCGCTGAACAATGGATCGCCAGACAACCGGCGCATATCGAACCAACGCATACCCAATAGACCAAACTCGCGCAGCCTTTCCTGGATAACATAGACGATTAGCTCGTTTTGGGACATGCCGTGCGCAACAGCGGCATCCGCCGAAGCCATTCTCGTCTGCCTAAGCGCCTGCAGATCAGCGATAGCAGCCGACATTGCACCCGTACGCGCTTCACATTCCGCACGCATCAGGTACATATCCGGCAAATTGACGCCATAAATATTACAATAGAAGGGACCAATCCTTCGAAGATCACCCGCCGTATCCACAGCAGAAGCCCCGCCTAAAGAAAGGGTCGAATAAAAATCCAGCCGCAGATCGGAAGAATCGAATAGACTGGTAAAAGTCTTGGCCGCAAGCGCAGCCCCCCATTCGGCATTAAGACAATAAAACGGCTTGGCAAACACCGCTTCCTTATCCGTATTCGAATTGCTGAAGCCTGTTATATACAATTTATTCGTCGTACCCGCCACATAACTGTAGGCCCCCGTAGGTGTCATTTCCACCGCCAGATTATAGAGCGCTACCGGCTGACCCGTATTTTGAGCCAGATCAGCAAAAGCCGCATCCAATTCGGTTAAAGCACTGTCATATTTACCCATGAACCAATAGGCCTTGCCCAGGATCGCTTCCGCCGCCGGACGCGACATCCGGTATTTATTGGTCACGGAAAGCGGAAGCCAGGGAATCGCCCCCGCCAGGTTCTGCACGATGAATTGATAGGTACCCTCTACCGTACCACGGGAAAAAGCTGTCGTCGTCACATCGGAAGCCGTCACGATCGGAAATCCAGGATCTGTTCCGGAAGAAGCAGAACTGTAAGGCGCCCCGAAATAATTAATCAGCCACAGATAAGACCATGCCCGGTCAGCCATCGCTTCCGCCCGGATAGCCGCCGGGCTTTCCGTATCGCCGGCACTATCCGCCGCCGACATGACCTCATTGATCACCTTGTTATACGTATAGACAGGCCCCAGAAAAGCATACATCTCCCCGGCATGCTCCGTAGGCTGATAGACATCCGTCGCCCACTCGAAACCATACAGCAAATGCTGATACGTAGCATTGGATGCTACAGAGGCAAGCGTAGGATCGATAGCTACCGCCTCATCTCCCATCATAATACCGATTTCCGGATCATAAGAAGAATTCAGGGTAGTTATATCCAGCAATTTGTCGTAATCGACGACATTCTGCGCCACCGCAAATCCTTTAGGCGTCGGCTCGAGAAAACCTTTGGAACAAGCGCTGACCGCGCCTGCCATACAAAAAATTACCAGGTGTAATAAAGTTCTTTGGATATTCATATCACTCGATTGATACTGTTAAATGATTAGAAAGTTACGTGCGCACCGACGCTAAGCATATCCTGCCCCACCGGCAAGGTCCGGACCGGGTAATTGAACCCATTGGCCCCCGCACCCGCATCCCTGCTTTGCAGGAATTCAGGATCTATACCGAAATGATTAGCTCGCCACAATAGCACATTTGAAATACCCGCACGCACCGATATGCCTTTGATCCTTGTTCTTCCAAACCAGGCAGCCGGAACAGCATAAGACAAGGATAAATCACGCAGCTTCGCAAAGGAAGCACTGACGACATTCTGAGCCGCAAATATGTAATAGTTGAAGTCATAAGAGGCCGCCGACACCGCATTCTGCTGGAAACCGGGAATATTTGTCCTCTTCTCATCCCCAGGCTGCTTCCATCGGTTCGCCATCGCACCTGCAAGATTGGTGGTCACGTTACCGGAAAACGTGCTGGGCACGTCCCGGCGCATTACATTGCCTCCTTCGAAAATGATGTTTGCCGTCAGTGTGAAAGCCTTATATCTGAAGGTATTGATCAAGCCGCCTTCCCACAAAGGCTGATAACTCCCTTTATTGATCATATCAGCCGGAGTAGCGACATTCTTCTTGCCGGTAACAGAACCATTCGCCAGCTTTATCTGAGGATGCCCGGCAGAATCCAGACCAGCATAATTATAAGCGAAAATCGTCTGGGCAGGATGCCCCACCACATATGTAGTCGACGTGCTGATCATCTGCGAACCCAGCGTGTAAGGAACTGAACTCAATATTTTGGTGATCTTGTTTTTATTATACCCCAGATTTACCGTCGTGCTCCAGGAAAAATCCCGCTGTTTGACATTCAAAGAAGTCACACCCAGCTCCACCCCCTTGTTTTCCATATCGCCATAATTCCCTGTGATCGTAGCGTAACCCGTGAAAGGATCCAGCGGCAAAAGGCCGATAAGATTGCTTGTTTTTTTCTCGTAAAGATCGATCGAGCCGGAAAGTCTGTCCTGCAGTACACTGAAATCCAAACCAAGATTGGCCGTCTTCGTCTCCTCCCAGGTAAGAGCCCTGTTCGCAGGCGTAGAAATCGTCAGACCCCCATTCGGAAAAATGGCCGAAGAAGTTGCTGTCAGAATATCGAAAGATGCAGCAGAGCCCGGAGAAGGCGCATTCCCTGTAATCCCATAAGTGGCCCGGATCGATAGCCGGTTCAACCATTGCAAAGGATCCATCCATTTTTCATCCGATAGCAGCCACGCAGCCCCGGCACTCCATACCGGCCTGCGCTGCGCCGACCGGTCCTCCCCAAAAAGACTGGACTGATCGTTCCGCCAGCTGCCATTGACCGTATACTTTCGGTCAAATGTGTAAGCGCCATTGGCATAATAAGAAACGAAACGGTAATCACTCTCGGCAACCGTATAGTTGTGGGGAATGATCTTGATGCCCGAATTGACCGTCTCTACAGGGTTGGTGACAACAGTAGTAGAAAGCGAAGCATAATTGATCGGCGTATATGTCAGCAGCTGAGGATCGTAACCATATTCGGTTAAGGTATACAAATCAGAAAGATTCTTCTGCGCTTCCTGGCCCAATAGCAATGTCAGCTGATGCTTCCCAAAGAAATTCTTGTCGTAAACCAATTGATTGCGAACGGTCCAATTGGTAGTTTTGCTGTTATAGGTCTTATACAGACCGCCCGTCATAGGCAGGTAATGGGTCGGAGCACCCCCGGCTGTGGCCGGCCGCGAAGTCGCAGCCAGCTGAAGAGACCGGACCGTCCAGCTATCCGCATCATCAAAACTGGTAGACTGACCATTGTCCTTCTCCATTCCATAGACACCTTCGAACCTTAGCCCATCGATTAAACGAATTGTAATGCCCGCATTCACCCTCGTGTTGAGTGAAGTACTGTCCGTATAGCCATTATTGGCCTCGTCCAATGGAATATAAGCAGTGCCTATCCCACTCAATGCCTGGTAATTGGCAGCTATTGAATCAGAAAAGTGTAACCACGAAAGATTGAGATTCTGTCCCTTATTGCGATATAACGCATAAGGAACAACGCTGAGGTCGGTGGCGGGACGTACGCTCGAATATCGCTTACCCGACGACTCATTGTCTTTTACCTGTGCAATGAGATAAACCTGCACCCGCTTGCTGAAATTGAAATCATTACGCAGCAGCAAATTGTAATTGTGGTTATGATCGGCAGGGGTGTTGTCAAGGTTATCGGTGAACGAAAATGACGCCCGCAGACTGTAAAGGCCGCCGCCGCCTGCCACAGACAATGTGTGATTGCCCAATACCGGGGCCCGGTAGAACAAAGACCTGATCTGGTGGGTATTGTCGATACCGGCAAGACTGTCCAGCGAAGCTGACGCCTGGGCAGAAGAAATCTTTCCAAGGTATTCGTTACGCAGAATCTGGTAATGCGGAGGAACGGCCGTCAGCCCAGGTGTATTATCCAATGGTGTATTTCCAGCCCAGAAAGCAGGCGTATAGATCTCCTGCATCGCCTGGATATACTGCCTGCTATCCATCAGCCGGAGATAACCGAAATCGGGTTTTTGCTGAAAACTATAATTGACATCATAATCCACCTGCAACTGGTTTCCATGCGCCCTTCGGGTAGTGATCACGATCACTCCATTGGCCGCACGCGCTCCCCAGATAGACGCAGCAGTAGCATCCTTCAGCACAGTGATCGATTCCACATCGTTGTAATTGATGTCATTGATGTTGTTGGCCGGCAAACCATCCACTACATATAAAGGAGAAGTCCCCGCATTGATAGAGGTGATCCCCCGGATCGTAATGCCCGGCTGCGTAGGTGAATTGTTGATGACCAGGCCCGGAACAAGTCCGTCCAGCCGGCTGATCAGGCTTGCGCCACCGGAATTGGCAACCGAAAAACTCTTTATATCGGGGTTATAAAAGGCCCCCGCACTTCTCTCTCGCGATAACGTCTGGTATCCCGTATTGATCGTCACCTTATCCAGCTCATGCTCGCTTAATCGCATGACAACGTTGAGCGGCCCGGCTTCGCCTACTACCACCGCCTGCGTCTTATAACCGACATAGCTGAACACGATCCTGTCTCCCTTTTGCGCAAGCAGCCTGAATTCTCCATTCGCATCGGTAAGCGTATAACCATTGGCACGACCCCGGTTCTCATCCAGGACACTGACGTTCTGCAGGGGATGTCCCGCAGAATCCGTGACGCGCCCCCTGATAGTCTCCAGAGCAAAAACCCCTTGGACTCCCCCGCTGGCTGAGACCCCCGAACGGGGAATGATAACAATATTCCTGCCCTCCATCTCATAGGTATAAGGAAGACCACTCAGAATTTTATCCAGTGCGTCCCGAAGCGATACATCCTTTAGATCTACATCGATCGGCTTAGTCTTTTCCAGGCTCGTTTCCGACCAGAAAATAGTATACCCGGTTTGTTTGTGAATTTCCCTGAGAGATGCAGATACACTGATCTGCTTTTTAGTAAGCGTCACCCTTTGCCCCATGCTTCTGGCACTGACATGCACGATGGCTAAAGTAAGGAAGAGAGCAGTTAATTTCATGAAGCGTAAAATAGTATGCACACAGGAAACCCGTACGCATAAAATTTGAGCAAAAATTTTATACATTTGTTTGTCTGTTTAAATAGAAGGGATGTTAAGCCACCAGCTTCGTTTAACAGATCTATACGGAGGTGTAACGGCACCTCCGTGTCGTTTTTACGAAGCAGCTAATTTTGGTAAAAATGTATTGAGCAGTTTGTTTTATTTCATGCTTCCTGGGATTTATTTAGTGATTATAATTTGGTTGCCATTCATTTTAAAACGCACATTCCCCGCTTTGCCTAATAGATTCAGAACCTCCGATACACGGGATAACCTCGGAATACTGCCTGCGAACACCTGGTCTTCCTGCGAATGATCCTCAAATACTACGTCTACATCATACCATCTCGCGATTTCCCTCATGATGCTGGCGAGATTCTTGTTGTCGAACATAAAATAGCCATTCTTCCAGGCAATCGCCGCTTCAGGATCAATCGCGGCAGCAGTAAGAACCCCCTGCTTGTTAATGGATTGCTGATCCGCATGCAGGACCTTATTGCCGCCTGACGTCTCTACCCGGACCGCACCCTCTGTCACCGTAGTCAGAATCCCAGGCTCATCCTTATAGGCATTGATGTTGAACTGTGTTCCCAGAACCTTCACCGTTTGCCTGCCGGTGACGACCTCGAATGGCAGTTTGGAGTTGGCCGACACCTCGAAAAATCCTTCTCCGGAAAGCTCGACTTTGCGTTCCCGCTCTCTGAAAACGACCGGGTACTTCAAAGTCGACTCCGAATTGAGCCACACATGAGAGCCATCCGGTAAAGTCACCCGGAATTGTTCGTGCCTGGCCGTGGTCAGCATATTTATCACCGGGACATTGAGATCGGTACTGGCCTGCTCCTTACGATAAACGATCTCCCCCTTGTCCGTCTGTTCAATAACCATCCCGCCTTCCCTCGCGAGGGTCACCCCTATCCCCCGGTCACGGATAGCCCCACTATCCTGGCTCCCCTCCTCGTTAACGGCATCCCCCAGCCGTATCTTCCGGCCGTCAGCCAATGTGAGCGTCGCTGTATAGGCTGCCGGAGCTATATCTACCACACTTTGATTAGCCGTTTGCCCCTTTCCCTTATCACCAGTATGAAACCACATTACGCCGGCAAAGATGATCACCACTGCCGCCGCCCCGGCAGCATAAAAATAAATCCACTTTGAAACAGGACGCTTTTCAGATAATACCCGTCCTCGCTTTACGACCTCATCCAACACCTTTTCTTTATCGGTTAGCCCGTCCACACGGTATGCCGGGTTACTAAATGCTGCCTTCATAAGCTCATCCATCAAAGCCGCATGCCCGGGCCGAATAAACTCCTTCCTGAGCTCCAGCAGCTCTTCCCCCGAAAGCAACCCCTCGAGATAGCCAGTAAACAATTGTTTGAGCCGATCTTCAGTCATAAGATAATATGTTATAATACGTCATCTGAGCGCACTTATGAATAATGACGACAAATCACTATAACCTAAGACAAGAAATGATGAAATTTTATTAAAATTCCTTACGAATAGCAATAATGAAAAGAATAGCCGGAAGGATGCTGAGTGTATTGCTTGTATTCCGAGCCATAAAAATCCGGATCTCCTGGAGGGCCCGGACGATATACGTCTTGGAAGAAGTGATGGATATCCCAAGACGCGCTGCTATCTGCTCATGGGTAAGACCTTCCTGGCGACTGAGCAGAAAAACCAATTTTACCTTTCCCTTCAGACTGTCAACAGCCGTTTGAAGAGAAACCTGCAGCTCGCGAAATTCCAGCTGCCCAAGCGGGTCCTGCCCCTCGTCAATAAAAAAATGCAGGAGCTTGTCCAGGTTTTCTTCTGAAAAAACTTTTATCCGTAAATAATCTACAATCGTATTTCGGGAAATAGTATAAATATAGGCAGCCGCATTTCGAACCTCAGGCAGCTTGTGCCTGTTCTCCCATATCTTGATAAAGATCTCCTGGCTAAGATCGAGGGCGAGCTCGTGTGATTTGGTCATATGCAGGCAGGTTCCATAAACCTGGTCCCAATGAAGATGAAAAAAACTGGTAAAGGCATCTTTGTCGCCGTCCGCCACCTTTTTCAACACTCCTTTACTATTCAGCTCCCTTACCATATCGACGAAGGTAAAAAATTTCTGGTTCTTCAGGCAACCGAAGCCGCTTACAGCATTTCACTTCCACATTCTCACTTCCCCTTTCAATAACCCGCCCGCTCCTATATTCTCAACCTGGCTCACTTCTACATCCACTCCCTCGACGGCCTATACATCTCCCCCCTCCGCAGCGGCAACCTCGCCCCCCACCTCGCATCTCGCGGCCCCAGAGGCAATCCTCGCCCCTGCCTCACCCTCATCTCCAACGCGGCTCCCGGCGCCCACCTCACCTCTCGCCCCACACCTCCCCCGGCCGCCCCATCTACATCCGTTCCCTCGCCCACTTCTTCGCAATCTCCAGCTGCTCCTTCATCGTCAGATGCGAATTATCCAGCACGATTGCATCCTCTGCCTGTCGCAAAGGACTCACCTCCCGGTGGCTGTCTATATAATCCCGATGCGCCAGATTTGCCTTTACCTCCTCCAGCGTTACGTTCGGGTTCTTTTCATACAATTCCTTAAATCTGCGCCGCACCCGCACATCTTCGTCCGCCGTCATAAAGATCTTCAGCTCCGCATTCGGAAAAACCGTTGTCCCAATATCCCTCCCATCCATTACAATCCCCTTGTGCTTACCCATTTCCTGCTGACGCGCTACCGCAAAGGTCCTGACATCCTTTACCGCCGCCACCTCACTCACCTTCTCCGCAATGACCAGGTCCCGGATCACATACTCCACATTCTCACCATTCAACCACATCTCCGTCTGGCCATTCTTATGATTGGTCGCAAACTCCAGCTTGATATCCTTTAAGGCCGCATCCACAGCATTCACATCCTCCCAATCCACATGATGCCGCAAAAAATAAAGCGTGATCGCCCGATACATAGCCCCGCTGTCGATGTACACAAAGTGCAGCTCCTTCGCCAATTGCTTCGCCAGCGTACTCTTCCCGCATGACGACCAGCCGTCGATAGTGATGATGATCTTTTCCATTTCGTACACAAAAATGCAGAAAAAAAACCAACCGCAATCAGGCTTCTTTCCGCAGCATAAGGTCTGGGCGCCTCCCTCCGGGACCCTCGTTCCTCGGCCCCTCCGGGCCGGGCTGTCCGCCGTGCACGGCACGCTGCTCCCATCCCTGGCGCTTTCCCAAACGCAGGGACCGCACCCTCTTCTCCCCCACACACACTTTAACAAAACCCGCCCTTCAGCGACCGAGGCCGCGGGGTATGCCGGGCAAGGCGCCTTGCATGGATCGCCTGGCTATCTCCCTCGTCGATCAAACGTCGGCCCAACAAGGCCCAACCGCTCAATCACAATCATGCACAGCGCCGGAGCGGTCATGCCCCGCGGCCCCCAGCCCAAAAACACAGCTGACAACCCCACTCCCAAAAACAAAAGAGCTTCCCGATTTATCGGGAAGCCCTTTCCATTTATCTTAAATCCTCAGCTTTTAAGCCTCGGACTTTTCCTTTGTCTTTTCCTTCAGAGAAAACTTGATCTTCGAATTCTCCTTATCAAGATCCGCGATAAGAACATCCCCGTTCTTGATATTCATGTTCAGGATCTCCTCAGCTAAAGGATCTTCCAGGTATTTCTGGATCGCCCTATGAAGGGGCCTTGCCCCAAACTGCGAATCGTATCCTTTATCCGCAATGAAATTCTTCGCCTCCTCCGTCAACTCAAGCGTAAAGCCCAGGTTGTTCAGACGCTTCAACACGCCCTTCATCAGGATGTCGATGATCTCGAAGATATTGTCCTTCGTCAGCGAATTGAAGATGACCACATCATCGATACGGTTCAGGAACTCAGGGCTGAACGTACGCTTCAACGCCTTCTCGATCACAGCCTTGTTGTTCTCGTCAGCACTCTGCTGTCTTGCAGCAGTAGCAAAACCAACGCCTTCGCCGAAATCCTTCAACTGACGAACCCCGATATTGGACGTCATGATGATCAACGTATTCTTAAAGTCGACCTTACGGCCCAGACCATCCGTCAACTGACCATCATCCAACACCTGCAGCAGGATATTGTAAATGTCCGGGTGAGCCTTTTCGATCTCATCCAACAAAATCACAGAGTAAGGTTTCCTGCGGACGCGTTCCGTTAGCTGACCGCCTTCTTCATAACCCACATATCCGGGAGGCGCACCGATCAGACGGCTTACCGTAAATTTCTCCATGTACTCACTCATATCGATCCGGATCAGGCTGTCTTCGGAATCGAACATGTGACGAGCAAGAGCCCTTGCC
Source organism: Chitinophagales bacterium (assembly GCA_015654595.1). GTDB lineage: Bacteria > Bacteroidota > Bacteroidia > Chitinophagales > Chitinophagaceae > Puia. Next base: position 38,299 of record JAATGQ010000074.1, read on the forward strand.
AATTCCGTCTTACCAACCCCCGTAGGACCAAGGAAGATAAAGGTACCGATCGGCTTCTTAGGATCTTTCAAACCAACCCGGTTACGCTGAATAGCCTTGACCACCTTGGTGATCGCATCGTCCTGGCCGATAACCATTCCGCGCATATCGACAGACATATTCCTCAACTTCTCCGTTTCAGCCTGCACCATCCTCTTGACCGGAATACCCGTCATCATACTGACGACTTCAGCGATATTCTCTTCGTCGATGGGATAACGTTTGTGCTTGCTTTCCTCTTCCCACTCGGCTTTCGCCTTTTCCAACTCTTCCTGCAAACGCTTTTCCGTGTCCCGCAGAGAAGCAGCTTCTTCAAACTTCTGGCTCTTCACCACCTTATTCTTCTCGTTCTTCACATCCTCGATCTTCTTTTCCAGATCAACGATGTTTTGCGGAACATTGATGTTCTTCAGGTGAACCCTTGCTCCAACCTCATCCAGTACGTCGATAGCCTTGTCCGGCAACAAACGGTCCGTCATGTAACGGTCACTCAGCTTCACACAAGCGTCGATCGCATCGTCAGAATAAGTAACGTTGTGATAGTCCTCGTATTTGGATTTGATATTGTTCAGGATCTGAATGGTTTCATCCACACTTGGGGGATCTACCATGACCTTCTGGAACCGGCGGTCAAGCGCACCGTCCTTCTCGATATACATCCGGTACTCATCCAGCGTAGAAGCACCAATGCACTGGAGCTCGCCGCGGGCAAGAGCCGGCTTGAAGATATTCGATGCATCCAGCGAACCGCTCGCTCCACCAGCGCCGACGATCGTGTGGATCTCATCGATGAACAGGATCACATCCCTGTTCTTTTCCAACTCGTTCATGATCGCCTTCATCCTTTCTTCAAACTGTCCGCGATACTTGGTTCCGGCAACCAATGCCGCCAGATCCAGGGAGATCACACGCTTGTCGAAGAGGACCCGCGAAACCTTCCGCTGAACGATCCGCAAAGCAAGACCTTCAACGATCGCCGTCTTACCAACACCAGGTTCGCCGATCAGGATGGGGTTATTCTTCTTGCGACGGGAAAGGATCTGCGATACACGCTCGATCTCCTCTTCGCGGCCTACTATCGGATCCAACGCCCCCATTTCTGCCAGACGCGTAATATCACGACCAAAATTATCTAGCACAGGAGTCTTGCTCTTCGCATTCCCTGTCGCCCTTGCCTTTTGCTGCGAATACTTTTTCTCATCATCAAAATCATCATCATTCTCCTCTGCGTACTCACTCCGGACATCGTTGCTTTTCACAACGCCAAGTTCGTTTCTGAATAGATCGTAATCCACGTCGAATTGATTTAAGATTTGAGTAGCAATATTTTCTTTGTTCTTCAGGATAGAGAGCATCAGATGTTCAGTCTCTACTGTTGGGCTTTTCAAAGCCTTTGCTTCAAGAACCGTCACTCGTATCACTTTCTCCGCTTGTTTTGTCAAGGGAAGACTATTGATATTAGCGATGTTTTTACCGGTCTTATCCTTTACTGCCATTTCCACCTCCTTCCGTAATTCATACAGATCCACATTGAAACTCTTTAAAATGCGGACAGCTGTATTATCACCCTCACGGATCAACCCCAGCAATAAATGCTCCGTACCGATAAAATCGTTCCCCAGACGCAAAGCTTCCTCCCTGCTGAACGAAATAATCTCCTTTACCTGGGCTGAAAAATTATTATCCATTTTTAAGTAATTGAGCTTTATACAATAATAACGAATATTTTTGACTTCTGTTTCCGCTGATTTATTAACGGCGGTTAATATTCTTTAAGTGTATTTATGCAAGTCAAAATTGATACCAGAGAAAAATTTCATGCCATTAGTATCCAGGAACCCATTCTTGCTGCTAATATGACAGAAGACCTCGACCTGTGTTTACTGCCTTTCCTCGAAAAAGACGTTAAAAACGTAATTCTCATTCTTCGGGATATCCAAACCATCGAAGAGGCAGCAGCCGAAGCCCTTGTCCGCATCCAGCAAGCATTCTACGACAACAGTTCCTCCTTTGTTATCTGCGAGCTGACAGCATCCGTAGAAAAAGCGCTGGAAGACTCCGGTCTGCTCGAAATGATGAACGTAACCCCCACCGAAAGCGAAGCCTGGGATATCATCCATCTCGAAGAGATCGAACGCGAACTGCTGAATGGCCCCGACCTCTAAACAGCCGCTTTCCATCCCACCTGTTCACCCGGCCAGCCAAGCGGTCCGCGCTCCCATCCCGATCTGCCAACCCGCTTCTCCGCGGGCCCATAGCCGCCGGCCCACCCAACCGGATTGCTTGCCCTTACCACGCCCAGTCGCCAGCCTGCGTCAGCCGCCGGCTAACCCCTTACCGCGCCCGTCGCCAGCCTGCGCCAACCGCCGGTTAACCCCTCACCGCACCCAGTCGCCGACCTGCGCCGGCCGCCAGCTAACCCCTCACCAATCATCGGTCTGCCCCTTCACCGTCCTGCCCCTGCAAACCCCTGCCCCTGCACGCTTGACGCATACCAGCACGGACAACAGACAGAACGTCAGTACTACATATCGATAAAACAAAAACGAGAAAATCTATCGGCGGGATGCCCGGGAATATTTATCGGACCATTCAAGAAGCCCCTGGAGTATTTACGAAAAATAACAGATGTAGGTTCTGTAAGTTTAGCTTATTACAAATAATTTACACCAAATTCGGCGCTTTTAACGTCCGTTCGTTCTATATTCGCCGATCAGGGTATTTCCCTGAATGATGCAGCAAAAGCTCACATTTGCCGTCTAATCAACGGAATAGGTCGTCACTTTAAAAACGCGTAATGCTGGCTGTCACAATCTTAGGCAACAATTCTGCTCTCCCGGCTTTCGATCGCCACCCCACCTCCCAGGTCGTCACCATGGACGATCAGATCTTTTTGGTGGACTGCGGCGAAGGTACCCAGACGCAAATGGCCAGGTACAAGATCCGCCGCAGCAAGATCAACCATATCTTCATCTCCCACCTCCACGGCGACCACTACTTCGGCCTCATCGGCCTGCTGACCAGCATGGGACTGCTCGGACGCACCCAGGAAATGCACGTCTTCGCCCCCGCTCCGCTGCAGGACATCATCCACCTCCAGCTAAAGGTAGCCGACGTACACCTGCCCTATGCCCTCCATTTTCACCCCCTGCAACAGGAAGGCATCCTCGTCCGCGAAAGTAAATTCGAGGTCAGCTGCTTCCCCGTCTTCCACCGGATCGAATGCTGGGGCTTTATCTTCAGGGAAGTCAGACCCTTCCGCCGGGTAAACCCCGAAAAAGCCCGGCAGCACGAAGTCCCCTCCTCTTTCTTCGACCGCCTCAAATGGGGAGAAGACTATCTCAGAAAAGATGGCGTCCTCGTAAGCAACCAGCTCGTCACAGAACCCGCTGCGAAAGCCAGATCCTACGCCTACTCCGCAGATACGCTCTTCGACGAACGCGTAGCGGCCAGCGTCAAAGGCGTCGACATGCTCTACCATGAAACGACCTACCTGAAGGACCTCGAGCAACAAGCCGGCAAACGGTTTCACAGCACAACCACACAAGCCGCCACCATCGCCCGCCTGGCTGGCGTTCAACGCCTCCTGATCGGCCACTTCAGCTCCAAATACGAAAAACTCAGCCCCTTCGAAACAGAAGCCCGGGAAGTCTTCCCCAATACTGAACTGGCCGCCGAAGGCGTTACCTATAAGATCTAAAACCGGCCGCCTCCCGGGGCATTCCCGCCCCAAAACTCCCGAAAAATACCCATCCCTCAAACGAAGATGCCCATCACCACCGGCAGAACCAGCAGTGAAGGGCACCCTGAATATAATCCGGCTACTTTATCGTCTTCACCGTAAAAGCCTTGATCTTCTCCTGCAATCCCTCACTCACGGGCACAACCGGAAGCCGAAGGTGGTTACCGATCAATCCCAGCTCGGCCATAGCCGCCTTTACACCCGCAGGATTGTTCTCGGCAAACAAAAGATCGTACCCTTCAATAAGACGGTCATTCGCCGCCTTAGCCGCCTTAAAATCGCCTTTCAAAGAAAACGACACCATTTCCGCGAAAGCCTTGGGCCAGCTATTCGCCGCCACACTGATCACACCCTCCATCCCACAGGCGATCTGCGGCAAAGCCAGGCTGTCATCCCCGCTCACGATCAGGAAATCGGAAGGCGCATCCCGCAGCATCTCCATACACTGAGCCATGTCCCCGCTGGCTTCCTTGATACCCGCAATGTTCTTTACCTCGCGGGCAAGACGAACAGTCGTCGCTGCCGTCATATTCCGGCCTGTACGCCCCGGAACATTATAGAGCAGGATCGGCTTTGGCGAAACCGCCGCCAGGGCCTTATAATGCTGAAAGATCCCTTCCTGGGAAGGCTTGCTGTAGTAAGGACTGGCGCTCAGCACAGCTACCGCCTTATCCAGCGGGAAGGACTGAAGCTCGCTGATCAGCTCAGCCGTATTGTTCCCGCCAATCCCAACCACGACAGGAACCCTGCCGGCCACCTTATCGTAGGTAAACAAAACGATAGCTTTCTTCTCCTCTTTTGACAAAGTAGGCGTTTCACCCGTCGTACCAAGCGTTACTACATAATTTACCCCCCCCGAAATAACGTGATCGATCACCCTGCCCAACGCAGGATAATCCACACTTCCATCAGCCTGAAAAGGGGTTACCAATGCCACTCCGGTTCCACGGAGTCGTTCACGAAGACTCATTATAATCTGAGTTATAAAAATTAAAAGTTGTTGTTAAAAGCTTATAAGGGGATCATTCCTTTCATTGGCGCCCCTATGAGTTTAAAACCAGGACTAAGCAGGCAGCTCGTTCCAGAAACCCATCTTACCAAACTTCTCGATCCGCTTCTCCACCCGCTCCTCCGGGGACAACTTCCGCAATTCCTTCAATGCCTCGATCAATTTCGGCTTCAACATATCGGCCGCCTCCGTATAATCCCAATGCGCCCCCCCCAATGGCTCCGGCACAATGGTGTCGATCAAACCAAAATTATGCATCTTGTCAGACGTCAGCTTCAACTCCTCAGCCGCCTTCTCCTTCTGATCCCAGCTGCGCCACAAAATAGAACTGCAGTTCTCAGGACTGATCACCGTATACCAGGCGTTTTCCAACATAAAGATCCTGTCGCCAACCCCAATTCCCAAAGCGCCGCCAGACGCCCCTTCCCCAATCACCACACAGATAACCGGCACCTTCAACCGCATCATCTCATAAATATTACGGGCAATAGCCTCCCCCTGTCCTCTTTCCTCCGCTTCCATCCCCGGATATGCTCCCGGGGTATCGATCAACGTAATAATAGGCTTATTGAACTTCTCCGCCAGCCGCATCAACCGCAACGCCTTCCGGTAACCTTCCGGATTAGCCATCCCGAAATTCCGCAGCTGACGCAGCTTCGTATTCGTTCCCTTCTGCTGCCCGATCAACATCACCGTCTCCCCGTCCAGCTGCGCAAAACCGCCAACCATTGCCTTGTCATCCCGGACATTCCGATCCCCGAACAGCTCCACAAAATTCGTACACATCTTCTCGATATACTTGAACGTATATGGACGATCCGGATGACGACTCAACTGGACACGCTGCCAGGGAGTCAGGTGCAGAGTAATCTCACGACGCTTTTCAATGACCTGGTCTTCCAGCTTCTTGATGGAATCACTAAGATCCACCTTGGTCTTTTCAGCTGTCTGCTTGAGCTTCTCAATCTCATCAAACAGCTCTTTTATCGGTTTTTCAAAATCAAGGAACTGTCGATTCTTTGCTTGGGGCATAGTCTATTAAATGTATGTTATATGCAGTACGCATACGCGTACCCCCGGTACAATTAACCGGTTACGGTGTAAAATTAAGGGAAGCAAAATTTTCTGTGAAAGTTTTATTGCAGTTTGTTGGAGAAAATCAAAAAACTCCTATCTTTGCAATCCCGAAATTTTAAAGGCGCCCCCGCTTAACAGCTGAAAGCCCCTAAAACCAGGGACTTAGGTTGGATCGGTAGTTCAGTTGGTTAGAATGCCGCCCTGTCATGGCGGAGGTCGCGGGTTCGAGTCCCGTCCGGTCCGCAGAAGGGGACTTATCATCAAAATAATGATAGTCCCCTTTTTTTATGTAGAAGTTATTGCCTGTCTGGCAATAGTTTTGAAAATGAAATTTATCTCAGGGGTTCGAAATGCCCGGATTTCGCGATCATACACAATTCCTTCCGGAAACAACACTTTTTGGAGTCCCTCCTTTCGCTTAATATCGCTGGAAACCCATACTGGATTGAGTTTGGAAGTAAATTGCAATACTTCTCTAAGGCTCTCGGATAGGTTCGAAATACCCAACTCATATTTCTCCAATAATTTGAGGATTTGTATCGTCCAGAATATGGTTTACACATGGGTTATGTAATTACTCGAATGTAATCTCGAATTTAATATAATCGATAGATATTTTACCAAACTTTTGCAAAGCGGACTGGCCAAATAGCAAGCATACCTCGAACATAAAAAGAAAAGGTTCCCCACCGAAGTCTTCGACATTCCGGTTAGTGAAAATGAGGCATTTCTTTTAAATGCCGCGAATCTTAGAGACAATTTCCGTCAGCGCTATGAGGCGACAAAAGCCCTTTATTATAAGGGCCAACCATCTTTTGCCGAGCTTCTATTACGCATTGAAAAATATGTCCAGCACTTGTAGCCAGGCCCAAAATGGGATAGGCTTTTAACAACTATGTTATGCATTAGTAGACTTGCAAATTAATAGCGCCCAAGTTAGCAACTGAAGAAAGAGAAAAGCCGCTGGAGCATGTGAAAGCGTTATATACAAAAGAGATGGCAGACAACGAACTTTGCTTATGCCGCTTGATTTTCTTGCGAAGACCGCCCAGAACGACGATTTATTTTATCACTGTAATGCACATTCCTTGCCCACGCCACTCGCAAATTCTCTTCTTTCAAAAGTTTGATTTCATTAATTTTGCATCATGGCAATCGACAGGGTATCCGAAATTCCGGGATTAGATATGGAAGACCTGAAACTGAAAGGTTTTAAGGTGCACGAACTGCCCGTATCCTCTCATACCACGGTTTCCCCTGGCAGACGGGATTTTTATAAAATGGGCCTGATAACCGGCGATAGTGATATGATTGTTTCCTACGGTGATAAAATTTTACAAATAAACGATACTGTTCTCCTTTTTATCAATCCAAATGTACCCCATTCTGTTGTCCGTCATTCGAAAAAGACAACTGGCTATGCCTGTCTTTTTACCGAAGCTTTTATTACAGGCAAGCACCGGTCCGAGATATTGAAAAGCTCTCCGTTATTCCATATCGGCGATAGCCCCGTAATTCAGCTCAACAGCGAACAGGCCGCGTTTATGACGGGCATTTTTCAAAAAATGCTGGCCGTGTATAGCGGCAATTATCTTTATAAGGGAGAATTGATCAGAAACTGCGTAGAACTGGTCATTCACGAAGCATTGAGGATACAGCCATCGCAAAATGTGTCGCAATTCAAAAACGCGGCTACCAGAATCACCCATTTATTTATGGATCTGCTGGAGAGGCAATTTCCCATAGAGCGCAACGGTGAACCGCTCAGGCTAAGAACCGCGCATGACTTCGCTGCAGATCTCTCTGTCCATGTGAACTACCTAAACCGCTCCGTAAAGGAAGTTACCGGCAAACCTACATCCATGCACATCGCAGAACGCATAACCGCCGAAGCAAAAGCCCTTCTGCAGCACACCGACTGGAGCGTGGCGGACATTGCCTATACCCTCGGTTTCGAATATCCCACCTACTTCAACAATTATTTCAAGCGGGTGACCGGCATTACCCCAAAATCTCTCAGAAAAGGAAAGGTTTGAAAATCATACTTGTTGGTTTGATTATCATTACAACATGCACTGTTTTATTCAGAGCTTTGCATCATAAATTTTAAAGAATAACAGTATGAAAATTTTAGTCACAGGTGCTACGGGAAAGGTGGGTAGCAGATTGGTGCCACGCATGTTGGCAAAAGGCCATGACGTTCGTATCCTTATACGTGATCCGGCGAAGGCTTCAGCATTGGTTGAGCTTGGCGCCAGGGCTGCTATCGGGGATTTATATAGTGAAGAAACTTTGCCGCCGGCGGTGGAAGGTATTGATGCGATAATACACCTGGCTGCGCTTTTCCGAACCTTTACCGATAATGAAGGTATTGTAAAGACAAATCATGAGGGAACTGTAGCTCTTGCAAATGCGTCCATTAAGGCAGGTGTAAAAAGATTTGTTTTTGCCAGTACCGGCAATGTATATGGAACAAGCTACCGGCGACCTTCGAAAGAAGACGATTTAGTTGACGTCAATGACCCCAGGCCTTATTCGTCCAGCAAAATCGCAGCGGAGCGGGATCTCATTTCTTTTCATAAAACCAATGGCTTTGATGTACGTGTCCTGCGTTTGGGTTTTGTCTATGGGGATAGAGATCCTCACATAGAGGAGATAATACCTATGCTGAAGAAGTTTAAACGGCACTCCGGATCGAGAATGCACATGGTTCATCACCTGGATGTCGCGCAGGCTTTGACTTTACTGCTTCATACCGATGGGCTAAATGGAGAGATATTCAATGTGGCGGATGATTCGCCTATCAGCATGTATGAACTTGCTGATTCTTTTGGACTGACGGGGGATACATTTGACCCGGCTGAAGGGGCACTGCTTAATCCATTTGAAGGCATAATGGACATTTCAAAACTTAAGAACAAGACGGGCTTTAGGCCACTGGTGCCGAGTTATTATCTGGCGCGTGATTTGGGCGTTTTGTAATTATATTTCAAACAGACTTTAGTTCGTGCCTTCAACGCTGGCTCCCAGCACTTTTCGGATGCCGATCTCTTTCCTGCGACGCTCGGCCGATAAGGTGGCCAAGCCGAACAAACCGATACATGATAAAGATGGTTATTATCGCTCCAAAGCTTACGATTGGCTTCCACCTGGCTTCCTGGTCATATTTCCCGGCAATCTCCGCATCTTTGAATTTATATTGATAAGGCATAAAGATGAAGGCCTAATTTACGAAGGATACAATAAGCGTTGGGAAAATACAAGGCCAGTTGTCGGGATAAAGTCTTTATCGCCACTAAATTCGGGTTGCGGTCCGTGATGGTATCGCCGGACCCAGCCGGTGATCGTCGGAACTGATCATGCAGATGTGGTCCCGGCTTAGACCCTGATCCTATATATCGCAAGCTGGATGTAACAACAGGCAGGAAGAATCACAAGACAGGGCCGACCCCAAAGGGAGGCCCTGTCTATCTCCGGCCGGAATCCACCAAACCCCGAACACTATAACATCAACAACCCCACCTTATACAAGGTATTCACCGGCTTATTATCCCAGAAAAGCTCAAAATCCTCCAACCCTGCCGCGGCATAATTATCCATCACCTCCTGCAACGTAAGCAACTTCGTATTAGCAACCGACAACCTCCCCAATATTTCAGCCAGCCAATTACCCTGCTCACGGGATACACTGATACTATACGGCTTGCGCTTATCCTGAAAGGTCAGCGAAGCCACTTCCCAGCTATTGCCTTTTTTGCTTTTTACAATATGTTCTACAACAGGCGGCCTGCCCAGGTAAACAATCTTTGTCGTAGGTTTCGCCGCACTGTACTCTTCCTTTTCCAGGATCTTCTGAATATGATCAGGCGCCACCTTCGTTTTCGGCACCTTGAAATCAAACCATTTCCCCAGCGGGTCGTTAAGTCCAATGCCATGCATATAGTTGAATAACGACTTCTTCAGTCCAAATGCAAACTCTTCATGCCTGGCGCCTGTTTCATCGATATGTTCAAGATCATTGTTGGCAAAGGCCCCCACAAGCGCTGACACTCTTTTCACGTTGAACTTCCCGGGTTGCATGCCAATAGGACTATGCGCCGTCATGGTAAACAAATGCCAGAAAGCCGACTGCAATATACCCGCCGCAAATAACTGACGAACCATCTCCAGCGAATCGATCGTCTCCTGCTCAGTTTGCGTGGGAAATCCATACATCAGGTAAGCATGCACCATGATACCCGCCTCCGTAAAATGCCGGTTAACCTGGGCTACCTGCGCTACAGTAATGCCTTTTTGAATAAGCTCCAGCAGTCGGTCACTTGCCACTTCCAGCCCCCCGGAAATAGCAATGCAGCCGGAATGTTTTAGTAAAAAACAAAGATCACGGGTAAAACTCTTTTCAAAACGAACATTGGCCCACCAGCTTACCGTAAGCTTGCGCCGGATGATCTCCAATGCCAACGCCCGCATCATGGCCGGCGGAGCAGCCTCATCTACAAAGTGAAACCCATTCTGCCCCGTCTGTTTCATCATCTCCTCCATCCTGTCTACCAGTAAAGAAGCGGCTATCGGTTCATAGAGTTTGATATAATCGAGTGAAATATCACAAAAGGTACATTTCCCCCAATAACAGCCATGCGCCATGGTAAGTTTATTCCATCGTCCATCACTCCACATCCGGTGCATGGGGTTTACCACCTCGATAGCAGAAATATATTTATCGAGCAAGAGATCGCTATAATCGGGCGTTCCCACCTGCGCCTGCTTATAATCGGGGCAACTTGTATTGTTGATATATTGTACCGCTACATCCCGCAGCGTAAACGTTCTTTTTAATTCCCCGGCAGACTGATCTCCTTCTACGAGCCGCACCAGCTGTTCAAGAGGCGCTTCGCCATCGTCGAGCGTTATAAAATCGAAGAACCCGAACACACGCGGGTCGCTGAGAGAACGCAGTTCTGTATTGGCAAAGCCACCGCCCATAGCCACTTTCACTTCGGGATAGTGCTGCTTGATCCATTGCCCGCAACGCAAAGAAGTATACAAGTTGCCGGGAAAAGGAACAGAAATAGCCGCCAATCTTGGTTGCAGCCTTTCCATATGCGCCTTCAACAGCCTGATCAGCAATTCATCGACAAACGTATACTCCTTTTGAAGCGCGCCATACAACTCGTCAAAGCTGTTGGCGGAACGTCCCAGCTTTTCGGCATAACGGCTGAAACCAAAATGCTCGTCCACACACTCGCTTATAAGGTCGGAAAGATCCTCCAGGTACATCGTTCCGAAATGCTTGCCTTTGTCCTGTATCCCCATCGAGCCAAAAGCCCAGTCCAGGTCCTCCAACTGCGCAAACCGGCTGGCTTCCGGAAGAAAATCCCTTTTGCATATACGATGCGCCAGGGTAGGATTCCGCCCCTGCAGGAAACCAACGACGTCATCGATGGTATCGATATAATCCTCCCGCAAAGCCACCATACGGGCTGCATTCCCGGACAACGGCTGCCCAAGCCGGTCGATACGATCGAACAATTCCTGTAACCCCTCACGGCAAAACAACGCCAAAGTCACCTCAATCCCCAGATCGCTCTGAAAGGAACGGATATTTTTGGTGTTCAGAAAGCCCTTCAGATAAGCAGTCGCCGGGTAAGGCGTGTTAAGCTGGGTGAAAGGTGGAGTAAGCAAAAAGACAGGAACGCTCAATATCAAAAATTTATGCAAAAATAGGCTAAAACAAGCCTGCTCGCAAATCCCCGTAAGGCTGCCCCCAACCCAGGCGCTTTCCCGCACTACTAAAAAAATGAGCCCATAAACCTCCCTCCCTATCCATACCTTAGCTATCTAATTACAATCCAGATATATGCGCAAAATATTCTGCCTTTTGCTCGCCATTTCTGCCCTAACGATCCAATCAATTGCCCAGCAGGTCTTAAAAGTAGGCGTCGCCGGCCTTAACCACGACCACGTCTACGGCCTCATGGAACAATACCGGAAAGGCAAAGTCGTCATCCTCGGCATCGCAGAAGCCGACACACAGCTTATAAGAAAATACAAAACAAGATACGCTCTTCCCGATTCGCTTTTCTACCCTAACGTATCAGCGATGCTGGAACACATACACCCCGATGCTGTCCTCGCCTACAACGCGATCGTAGACCACCTGTCGGTTGTGGAAGCGGCGGCGCCAAAAGGAATTTCAGTAATGGTCGAAAAACCATTAGCAATGAACATGACGCAAGCCAGTAAAATGGAAGAACTCGTCAAAAAATATCATATTCAGCTACTGACCAACTACGAGACAACCTGGTACCCGACCAACCAACAACTGGCCCGAATGACCCGGGATCAGCAAGCCATCGGCACAGTCCGGAAAATGGTCGTACACGATGGGCACCAGGGACCAAAAGAGATCGGATGCAGCCCCGATTTCCTGAAGTGGTTGACCGATCCGGAAAAAAACGGCGGCGGAGCCATCGTCGACTTCGGATGCTACGGAGCCAACCTGATGACAGGGATCATGAACGGACAAGCGCCAATCGCAGTAACCGCCATCACCCGCCACTACAAACCCGACGTATACCCGAAAGTTGACGACGACGCCACCATCCTGCTGGAATACCCCGGAGCAACAGGCATCATCGAAGCCTCCTGGAACTGGCCCTTCAGCATAAAAGACTGGGAAGTCTTTGGAAGCACAGGCTACCTGCACGCACTAAACGACAAAACGCTCCAGGAACGGCTTAAAAATTCATACACAGACATCGACGTACAGCCGGCTGCCTACACCGACAACCTCGCCTACCTCGCCGACGTATTAAGCGGCAAGATCAACGCCGAACACGATCTTTCTGGCCTGTCCTATAACCTGATCGTTGTTAAAATACTCGATGCAGCACGCCGGTCAGCAAAAGAAGGCCGCCGGATCACACTGTAATCTCGCTCCGCCAACTCAAGGATGCACCACCCACTCATGCGGGGCCACCATTGATAGCATTCCACCAACTCATTCATCAAATAGCCGGCAGCACTGCCGGCTATTTGCCTATTATCTCCTTCCGATGCTTCACACCCCACTCTGTCAGACTGTCGATAATCGTCTGTATAGACTTTCCATGAGGCGTAAGCTCATACTGAACCGTTATAGGCTGCGTATCCAGGACAGTCCGCTTGATTAGCTTGTTCAACTCCAATTCCTTCAACTCCTTGCTCAACATCTTGTTCGAGATCCCCGTCACATCCGCCAGGATATCCGAAAACCTCCTCGAATTATAAAAGCAGAGGGAAGAAAGAATGGTCAGCTTCCATTTCCCGTATAACACGTCCATCGAATCCTGGACAGCCCTTAGCCTCCCCTTGCAATCCCTTTCAAATTTGTTGCATTCCATGATAAGTTACTTTGTTACCTGCAGGTTACTGTTACTTTTGGTTACAAAAGTACCAAAATAAACAAGACCCCTCTAATTTTGTAGCTCAAGAATAAAACAAAGAAACATGAGCAAACTAAAAGACAAAGTAGCAATCGTTACAGGCGCATCAAAAGGAATAGGAGCTTCTATCGCAAAACACTTCGCGGCAGAAGGAGCAAAAGTCGTTGTAAACTACGCATCAAGCAAAGCAGACGCAGAGAAAGTCGTCAGATCCATAACGGAAAAAGGAGGAACAGCCATCGCAGTACAAGGCGACGTAGCAAAAAGCGCGGACGTGACCCGGCTGTTTGAAGAAACAAAAAAGGCTTACGGCAAACTCGATATCCTGGTCAACAATGCTGGTGTCTACGCATTCATACCAATCGAACAGGTGTCCGAAGACTTCTTTCACCAGCAATTCAACACCAATGTGCTGGGCTCTATCCTCTCCATCCAGGCAGCTTTAAACCTGTTTGGCGACAAAGGCGGCAACATCATCAACATCAGTTCCTGCGCCAGCAAAACCCCTATGTCAACAGCATCGGTTTATTCAGCAACAAAGGCGGCACTGGATGCCATTACGGTTGCCCTGTCAAAAGAACTGGGAGCAAAAAAGATCCGTATCAACTCCATCCTTCCCGGCCCTGTAGAAACAGAAGGCACCCATACCGCGGGAATGATCGGCAGCGATATGGCAAAGCTCCTGGTCGCAAACACCCCGCTCGGCCGCATGGGCCAGCCAGAAGACATTTCAAAGGCAGCCGTATTCCTTGCTTCCGACGAAGCATCCTGGGTAACAGGCGAACTGATCTCTGTCGGGGGCGGCATCTACGGCTTCTAACACCCCTCTAACACCCTCCTCAAAACAAACAAGGCAGCCTTGCTGCCTTGTTTGTATAAAAGACTATAATACCCCAAAGAGTCTGTTCTTATAATCAATTATTACAGTATTCTTCAAAAAGAAAACATTCCCCGTCAGACCCCAGATTTTTGCAAACTTATAAAAGTCATTGAAAGTGTTCTTTTCATCGTAATAGACAAGAGATCCGCTAAGCGCTTTACTTCCAAACTTTACAACTTTTTTAGTCCTGACTCCATAAAAAGTCAGCTGCTTCCCCCAACTAGAGACGACCAAAGCATCTTCCCTCCTCAAAAAACCAACGCAAACGTTTGCTCCACCCCAGAAACCAAAATGCGGTTAATTTTAAACGATCCAAAACGCATATCATGACCCGTTCGAAGTCTCTTCTCTTTCTGCTTCTCCTCCCCTTTCAATACCTCCAAGCCCAGCTGTCATGCCCAAAATGGGGCCCCTATGTAGTCACTACCCAGTTCAAAAATCAAAGCGGCATCCTGATGATGTCCGACGTCCTGTTCCCTTCGAAAGGAATAGCCCCCTATACCTACGCCAGCTCTATAAATTTCAAGATCGGTCACAGCGGCGGCTATTGTGGCATCCAGCAGGCAGGCTTCGAAGAAAAGCGAAAAGGCAATAACATATTTTCTATCTGGGACTTCCCAAACAAGATCCAGATCCTCGCCAGCTATAAAGACCCCGAAACCTTTGTCAGCGGCTTCGGCGGCGAAGGCACAGGCCTCCACTCCCACAGCGATTTCGGATGGAAAGCCGATCATTGGTATACCAACATCGTCCGTGCCTGGGACAATGATGACTCTACTACCAGCGTCGGCTACTGGCTCTACGATCAATCAGAAAATACCTGGCGCCACTACGTCACCTTTGTCGTCCCCGAAGCGCACGCTATGCTGAGCGACGACATCGGCAGCTTCCTTGAAAACTTTGCCGACGACAAAAAGACATCCAGAACCGGGGCCTACCGGGGTTACTGGTTCCTCAAAGCAGACGGCAGCTGGCATCATCCCGATTCCCTGGTCGCCAAGGCAGGTGCGGGCTCCTGGAAAGCAGAAAAGTACGGCCCTGACGGCGTCATTCTCACCTCCTGCGGATCAAAACCAGGCCCCGCCCAATATTCCTTCCCCGTTAGCATGCCCGACCGGCCCGCCTTTATAAAAACACCCGCCATCTTCGACGCAGGCGCCTACTACGATAAGACCAGCCACAAAATATGCGTCGACTGGACCATTACCCGTAACGATATGCCCCAGCTAAGCTATACCGTTACCCTCTATGACAACCCATCCTATAGCGGAACCCCGCTCGCCACAACCTCGGGAACAAACCCCGAAACAACCATGACCGCCCTCTCCGTCCAGGGCATCGAACTCCAAAAACAAAGCTATTATATAACCGTCCAGGTAAAAGACATCTTCGGCCAGTCATCCGAACTCAAAAAAATAATCCTCCAGGACCTCAAACCATAGCCCCAATCCGTCCTGGTCTATCCACCTCTTGTTAACTATCGGATTTTCAATTTTCAACCATTTTAGCAAACAGTAAAAAAACGTCTATAGATCAACGATAAATCCAATCGACGCCCTATAATCCACGTCAATCAAAGACTTTTTTTAAAAAAATTATTTGCATTAACAGTTATCGAAAGATTTAAGTTATATTTGGATATAAACCTAGATATATGAAAATGCCAAACCTAATCTGCAAACCAATCTCGTATTACTCATTCCTTAATCGCCCCCTTCATTACATCCCGTTCAGATCCTGACTTTTTTTACTGAACCTGCTTCTTATTAATCGATCCGATCTTTGGCTGAAGGGTCTTTTATGCCTTTCAAAATCGGCTATCCGTCGCCGGTATCGGATACAATAAACCACTGCTTTATGCCTTTATCCTCAGTCAATTCCCTTAGCGCAAGGAACACGCCATTATTTAAATATGGCATACCAACCCCCAACAAGCTCATCAATGCTCTATCGCTTGTTATTATCGCATTCGTCATCTACCTGCCCGTCTTTCATCATACCTTTTTAACGATGTGGGACGACCAATGGGTTGTCGTCAACCGATATACCACAACAGGCATAACGCCCGAAAACCTGTGGAATGTGCTTACCGAATACTACCACGGCCAGTACGCACCCATCAATGAATATCTCTACATTACACTGCACGCCATCTTTGGCTACAATGCTACGGCTTTTCATATAGCCAGCCTGCTCATTCACTGTAGTAATATCGTTCTTGTTTATACGCTGCTGTTGAGGCTGCTCAGATTAAGCAATAAATTTCAAGAGGTCTCCATAAACAGGATCGCATTTTTTACAGCGCTCCTCTTTACGATCCACCCATTCCTCGTCGAAGCCGTATCCTGGCTCTCTGCATCGAAAAATATCATCTACGCCACCTTCTACCTGATCGCACTCCATTATTATATATCCTATCTGCAAACACAAAAATGGAAGTTCTATCTGGCCGCTATCCTATTCTTTATTATCTCCTACGGCGGCAAAGAACAAGCAGTGACACTACCCGTCTGCCTCCTCCTGATGGATTACAGCCTGGCAAGAAAATTCAACCGAAAACTCTGGCTTGAAAAATTGCCTTTCTTTGTTCTTGCCCTCTTCTTTGGATATATCTCCATGGACTCCCAGGCAGCCAATGGGGAAGGCATGCTGGTCGGCGGCCGCTACTACCCCCTTACTCAGCGCATCCCATTGGCTTGCTATACGGTATCGGAATATCTCACCAAATGCCTTATTCCTATAAAACTATCCTACCTGTATCCCTTCCCCAACCAGATCGGGGAACCACTTGAAACAAGATTCTGGATATATCCTCTGGCAGCCGCACTGATCATCGCCGCCTTCTGGAAAGTATTCCGGCCTCGTTGGATGTTCTTCGGTATCGCATTCTTCCTCATTCATATCCTGCTTGTCTCCAACATTCTCTCACTCTCCCGCTTCGCCATGGTTGCCGATCGATACGTATATCTGGCATCCGTTGGCATTTTTTTCACCCTTGCCTTCCTCTTCGACAAATGGCTGACAGAAAAACCCGCCGCACGGCCCTTTGCCTTTCTTCTGGCTGGCATCTATGTACTCTATCTCGGTGTATATACCAATCAGCGCTGTAAAGTCTGGCATGATACAGACAGCCTGAAGTACGAGTTGAGACAAGTAATAAAAGGGCGGGACGACTATCCGGAAATCCAAAAACAAATACAAATGCAATGACAACCTGCATCCGGTTTCTCCGCCAATTCTGGTAACTCTCCGGAAGGAGAGATATACATGCCAAAACAGTAAAAAATCAAACATGCATTTAACGCACATTAAACATTAACTTATGACAAAAAAGATCATCAGAATCTCAGGCATCGCTGCGATCGTATTCGCACTAGTTGCAAATCTTCAATACGCCCTCTTTAATTACGGCCTTAAAAATCATTCCATCGGTCTCGCCGTTATGGCCCAGACAAGCACCTCCAGCGGCGGCGGAACCACGACTGGCGGTGGAACCACCGACGATTCGGATCCCTGGGTAACGACCATGCCTTCCGATATAGACGACAGCGAAGACGATAGCGGCGACTACTCTAATGACACAAGCGTCGGTCTCTCCGGAACAGGATATCAATTGGTCCAGGTAAGATGTATAAAAGTGGGCTTCGTTATCCAGCTTCCTATCAAGAATAGCCAATTGCAAATCGCGCTGGGCTATAGAATGAAATGTAAAAAAATGGCAGAAGTTACCTGCGATGGCACAAAAGTAACCCCCTGTTCTTAACCTGATTTTAAACAAAAAAATAAATCGGAGTATACTCACTCCGATTTACCTTCCCTATTATAATGAAACCGATCAACCTCCTTATCCCGTTCCTGCTCCTCCTCCTCATGACCGCCTGCGCAAGAAGAAAGTATAATTATACCATTGTCGATCAATTACCAAAAGATTCGTCCTTCGAACAAATAGACCTGAAAAATGCAACAGGCGAAGACGTTGAATTGTCCAGCCTCGTAAAAAAGATCAGCTATATAAAATTGGAAACCAAAGAAAATTGCCTGATCGGCAATATCGATAAGATACAGTTATTCAACGATAAGATCTATATCTGTGATGAAACAAAGTCCATAGCAGTTTTTGTCTTTGACAAACAGGGACATTTCCTTTTCAAACTCGCAAGAGGCATTGGCGCACCCGGAGAATTCACGAATCTGTCCGATTTTGTCGTCAACGAACGCGACTCCTGCATCTATATCCTCAGCAGAAACCAGAACATGTTGCTCAAATACAGCCCTACAGGAAAATTCATCCATAACATTCACATACCGCCCTATATCGATAACTTTCAGGCACTCAACGATGGATCATTTCTGCTGTACCGTGAATTCTGCTCGATAAAAGGCGACCCTCTTAGTAATAGCAGGCTGATGGTACTACAGCCAGATGGGAGAATAAAGATCGGCTGGTTTACAAAAGCCATCAACACAAACATAGCCGTCTCCATTCCCGACCCCATCGTCAGCTCTATAGCCGGAACCTACTCTATTTCACGCCCCTTCGAAAACACGATCTATTCCTTCTCACCCGGTAACCAAACCACCAAAATAAAGTACTACATAGATTTTGGCAACAACGATCTCATACAACTGGCCTCCCTGAAAAGCTTCCCCGAACTCAACCAGTTTCAACAAGCCCATTCCTTCCTGGCCGGTAATGTCATCGACAAATCCAACTACCTGTACTTTATGTTCTTTGACCGTCAACAGGCAAAATTCTATTTTAAAAATAGAAAAAACGCTGTACCTCGGGCCACCGTAATAAAACGATTGATCAACGACATTGACTTTATCCCTAACTATCCATTTTTATACGGAACGGACAGCAGCCTTGTCTCAATACTACCCTCTTACCAGCTAAAAGAACTTTATGATGCTAGTAATAAACAACAGGACGGCAGCAAAAAAGGCCTCGATACGCTATATAAATACGGCGCCATCACACAAGAGACTGATAATCCATTAATCGCTGTATATACTCTCCAATAAGCCATTCCCATGCCCAACAAAAAAGCGCCATTCTTATTGTTTCTTTTGTCTGTCTATGCATTGTCTTTTTCTTCCTGTAAAGCGATCCTTATACGACACGTTTTCAACGGATACCACCAATACTCCGGCCAGGAATTCCCAAACCTGCAAGTAGCAAAGGAAGATGGGACACATACTGAACTTTATGCCTATAAAGGCAAGGCTGTCTACCTCAATATATGGGCAACCTGGTGTAAACCTTGTATCGAAGACTTTACCTATATACAGAAAATGAATACGCTCATCACACCGTACAAAGACATCGTCATAATCAATTTGTGCGTAAATGGTCCCAAAGAGCAATGGCTGAAAATGATCCATGAACACCCGGAGACAGGCTTGCAACTATTTTTGACAGACACCTCGAAATATGCTTTCCTTTTAAAACGCTTCAAAATTGAAGACAAAGGATTCCCCTCCTTCTTTATCCTTGACAGCAGCGACACCATCCAGGGCTCCAATATCGGCCCCGACCAGGGCATCCTGACCACATACTGTCTCGTTCAGGCACAAAAAAAGATCGACACCAGGACCGCCGCTTATAATTTCCTGAGACTGTCAAAAGAAATGAAGCAAAAAGACAATGCCGAAACAAAGGAATTTGTCGACTTTCTAACGACCGTCTCTGCAAAACAATAACCGACAATATTTCGACAATGAAGCCTTTTTCCCTTATCCTCCTTTTACTCTCTCTGTCAGGCAGTATCCTGCTGGGTATCCTCTATATCAAACAACAAAAACTCATCCCTAAAGAAAAACAACAGGCGTATATCGATCATCTGCTACAAACCCATGTCTGCATGCAATCGCTCTACTCACCCCTGATCCTGAAACCTGGTACAAATGTAAAAGATGAATACAACCGATCGTTTTCCCTGGATTCCATTATTACCAGCACTCCAGGCGAAAAACTGGTCTTTCGATTCACCGAAAACAACTGTATCGATTGTATAAAAGCGGAACTCCTGCATTTGGAAAAAATAGCGCCCGTAATCGGAAAAGACAATATCATCTTACTGGCGTCCTACACCGGAACCAATGATCTCAAATTATTCCGGAAAGCCTATAACCCGCCTTTCTCCATCTATAATACCCCACTTGAATCTCTCGCCGGCAACCAGCTGGAAGACGCCAACCTCCCCTATTATTTCGTCCTGAACAAAGATCTTTCCCCACATCTTCTTTTTATCCCGGAAAAAACGCTTGCCGAACTGACAGAACAGTATTACAAAATGATGACAGACTACGTCACCCATAAAGCGCTCTTTAGCGACCAAAAACTCGCGGCCAACGAAACAACGATCTTCTTCCCCGACACCACCCACAACTTGAACCAACTCAAACCCGGGCGGCACATTGAAACAAAATTCCCATTTAGAAATACAGGTAACGCTCCTCTCTTGATCAAGCTTGTAAAACCCGACTGTGGATGCACCATTGCAGAGTACCCCCGATACGCAATAAAACCCGGCGACAGCGCCTCCATCGACATCACCTATACGACCGGCGAAACGGGGTACTTCTCCCGGCAAATCAAGGTATACAGTAATTCTATTAAAAGCCCTGCAGTGTTAAAGCTATATGGAAAGGTTTATGACAACTGAACTCATCCAGCCCGTTTCCATCTCCATGCATATCTTTCACAGGATCTGCCTGATCATTGCGCTATTCCTCTACCTGACAACAGCCGTCAATAGCAGCGGCTATTACCATCCCGACGAACACTACCAGATCATTGAATTCGCCGAGCTCAAACTCGGAAAAGCCATCCCCCAGGATCTGCCCTGGGAATATAACGCCAGGATAAGATCAGCCATACAACCTTTTATCTGCTACAACATCATCGCCCTGGCTAACAGCATTGGAATACAAGACCCCTATGACCAGGCCATTATCTTGCGTAGTCTCACAGCACTGCTGGCGCTTATATGCATACAGTCATTCGTCCGGTCCACCCTGTCCCTCGTAGAACCAGCCCTCCAAAAAAGCTATATTCTTCTGGCCTATTTTTTATGGTTTCTTCCCTTTATCAACGTCCGCTTCTCTTCGGAAACCTGGTCCGGCTTCTCCTTTCTCGCAGCCCTAGCCATCCTGCTGCGCCAGCCCCCCCAAAAAACCATCTCCTTCCTGGCCACAGGCGCATTACTTGGATTCAGTTTCCTCTGCCGCTTTCAATCGGCCATCCTGACCCTTACTCTATTTATATGGCTCCTTGTCATCCAAAAGGAAAAAGCTAAAAATCTGGCCTATATGCTTTCCTCCTTTTTGGCAGTCCTTGCGCTGGGACTACTGGCTGACAAATGGCTATATGGGCAATACACTTTTACAAGCTGGAACTACTTTAGCACAAATATTTTAAAAGATGTATCCAGTCACTTTGGGAAAGCCCCCTGGTATTTCTACCTCCAGGAAATAGTCCTGCAACCTCTTTTTCCCCTCGGTATACTATTATCCTGCGCAATCTTGATATTGGCCGTAAAAAAAACCGATGGCCTGATCACCTGGCTAATCGCGCTATTCATACTTGTTCACTCTGTTATCCCCCACAAGGAAGATCGTTTTCTCTTCCCCCTGGCTAATCTCGCCCCCCTCATATTAGTGCTGGCAGCCCAGGAAATAACCCGATATCGCTTTAACAAAGGCATTCGCCTTTCGGGTATTTTCCTGCTGACCGTCTTTTCCCTGATCAATCTTACCGCCCTCTGCATCATGTCCGCAAGGAGCGCCGGAACAGGCAGAATGGCAATCACACAATACATACACCAGCACTATAGGAACAAACCGGTTAACCTGATTACAGGACCTATTGCCAATCCCTATAACCCCTGGACAATCTTTAAAGACAACTTTTATAAAGACACTCAACTCACCGAAAAAGCAATGAATGATCCCGCCGAAATATCCACCCTCATAGACTCTGCAAAAGTCAACCTGGTTGTACTCAGCAATACAACGGCCTATAGCCAGGAATTCAAGGCCCGGCTCCACCAACTTGGTTTCCACAAAAAGATCCAAAGCATTCCTGCCTGGATAGTACATACCGACAATCTTTATTATCCGGACGACCCTGCCAGTATGCTTGTACTATACGAAAGGGACTAAATCAAAATAGACGTTTATGACCCATACAAAAAAACATTTTCGCCTTATCCCCTTCCTTATATGTGTCTCACATATAGGAATATCCTGCCATTCGGATCTGAAAAAGACAACACTGCCGCTCGTTCTGGCAGAAAAGGAATATAGCTCTTCCACCATCGTCGAAACAGCCAGGGCGGTAAAACGTCCCTTCCTGTATCTGCTTTCCGCCAACGGTAAGATCCGGTCGCTCTCGGAAGAATTGATCAACGCACCCGCCAACGGCAGAGTCGTCATCTCCAATGCCATAACCGGATCACACTTTGACAAAGGAGCCCTTATAGCACAACTGGAAACGATCACCGCCGAACTCAAACTGGAAAGAGCCCAGCTAAGCAGATTCAATGCTGAAAAGGAATACGAAAGCCAACTCCTTGGCTATCGCACACTGATAGAAAGCAAGGACTCCTCAAAAGCAGCCGCGATAAAAATGAAACTACGCATCAGCTCAGGTCTTTCATCCGCAGAACAGGATATAAAAGAAGCCAATTATGAGCTTTCCCGCTGCTATATCAAAGCCCCCTTCCCCTGCCGCTTATCCGATGTAAAGATTTTGGGACAACAGGATATAAAAGAAGGGCAGGAATTGTTCAGGATCTATGACTATAGCAATCTCGTATTGGAAATGAAGATCCTGGAGTCGGATATAAGCCTCTGCCGGAAGGGTATGCAAGCTGCCATCTCACCTATCGGTAATCCTGGAAAAAAATATGTCGCCTGCGTCTATGACATAAACCCCTATGTAGACGACAATGGAATGGTGACCATCCGGTTAAAGATAATAACCGGCGGCCAGGAACTATTCCCCGGCATGAATTGCACCGCGGAAATAAAGATCCCCAAAGAAAGTTCTGTCGTTGTCCCCAGGGAAGCCATCGTGTTGAAAAATGACAAACCAGTCGTGTTTGTACTCAACAAAGGATTGGCAGAATGGCATTATGTTGTTCTGGGAAAAGAAAATAGCCAGGAAGTAGAAATCGTCAACGGTCTCCACGGCGGAGAAAAAGTCATCACTTCCAACAACCTGCAACTATCCCACGAAGCTCCTGTAAAGGAAAAACAGACCGACACAACACAGACTCAGTCCCTGTAAACCCAGCAAATCAATCAAGCCGATGATCCGGTATCTTATCCATCGCCCCGTCGCCGTTCTTATATCCTTTCTGGCCGTCCTGATCGCCGGCATGGCCCTTCTGCAAAAGATCCCCGTTTCCCTGCTGCCTTCTATAGACGTCCCCAGAATCGTCATCGTCGTCAACTATCCCAATACACCCGCTGCCCAGATCCAACAAAACGTCATCCGCCCTATCCAGGAAGCATTCGCCGGCGTCAGCCATCTCGCCAACATCGAAAGCGAAACCTCCGATCACACCGGGTCTGTTTACCTGACCTTTGACTATGGAACGAGAATGGACCTGGCCTATATCGAAGTCAATGAAAAAATAGATCTCCTTTCTAATTCTTTTCCACGGGATATGCCAAGACCACAGGTCATGCGGATCAACACATCCGATATCCCCGTCCTGCATATCCAGGTTATACCCTCCCCCGGAACAAACATGTCCGAACTTTCAACCCTGGCTGAAAAATACCTCCGACGCCGGATAGAACAGCTTGACGGTGTTTCCCTCGTCGATATGAACGGCCTTCAGCACTCCATCGTATCGGTTAACCCAGACAAACAAGCACTGGCAGCGCTCGGCGAAGATGAATCCATCCTATCGCAAACCATCCGAAGCGTGAATCAGGACCTGGGAAGAATGACCGTACAGGAAGGTCACTACCGCTATTTCGTAACAGTAAGCAACACCGTCGGATCTATCAATGAACTCTCAGCCCTACCCGTCAGACTAAGATCCGGCTCGATAGTCCCTCTAAAACAATTGGCCGTCATCAGCTCCCAACCTGAAACAATCTCAGGCTGCCACTTATTCAATGGAAAACAAGGGATCGTCATCACTGTCGGAAAAAGATCGGATAGCAAAATGAATGTACTCGTCCCCAAACTAAAATCACTCGTCAACCAGTTTACAAAACATTACCCTGATCTATCCTTTTCCATCACACAGGATCAAACCTTTCTTCTTGACGCTGGTATAAGCAACCTCTACCAGGACATCATTATCGGAGGCATCCTGACGATAAGCCTGCTATTCTTGTTTCTAGGAAACTGGGCCTCGCCAACATTGATGAGCATCAGCATCCCGGTATCCCTGGTGCTGACTTTCCTGTTTTTCTATTCCTTTCACCTTTCATTCAATATTATCTCCCTCTCCGGCCTCGCCCTCGGTATAGGCATGCTGATCGACAACTCGATCATTGTCGTTGACAATATCACAAAAAAATACAACGAAAATATACCATTGACCGAAAGCTGTATAACCGGAACCAACGAAGTCGTCGTCCCCGTCATCAGCCAGGTGCTTACCACCGTAGCCGTCTACGCTCCACTCGTGCTGCTCAATGGCATGGCCAGCTCTCTCGTAGCCGACCAAAGCATCGCCCTGACAATCTCCCTTGCCGTCTCCCTTCTCGTCGCATTTATCCTCTGCCCCATCTTGTACAACCTGTTCATGAAGGGATCCCCACAAAAAAAGAAGACAGACACCATCTTCTATATATGGATCTCGAAAGGCTACCACAAGATGGTTTACCACCTGCTAAAACACAAAGGACTCTATTTCTTTTTTACCATCGCCCTGATGCCCATCGGCTTTCTCCTCGTCAGACAACTCCCCGTCTCAGCCCTACCCACTATCGAAAAAAGGGATGGACTGATCCTTCTCGACTGGAATACCGCCGTCTATATCAAAGAAAACCTACAACGAACAAACCGCCTGCTGCAAGTACTTCAGCCCTTCTGCGAAACAACGGAAGCAGAAATAGGCCTACAGCAATTTCTGCAGCAACAGGAACAAAACAGCACACAAAAACTGACGCTGTATTATTCTTGTAAAACGGAATCACTCAAAAAAGCCGCGGACGAATCGATTCAAACCTTCCTTACACAAAATTACTCCAACGCTTTCCTCCGGATCATAGACGCCCCCAATGCCTTTGTCCAGCTCTTCAACGACAATACACCCTGGATTGAAGCCCGCCTGCGTCCCGTCAATGGCGATTGGAGCAACATAGACCTCCCCCGGCTTCTCTCGCAACTCCACCAGCCCTGGACGAAAGGCTTAGGGATGATCCGACAACGCAACATGCGCATTACCCTCGACTATCAAAAAATGGCTCTGTACGGAGTCTCCA
The DNA here is from genome assembly GCA_015654595.1 of Chitinophagales bacterium. GTDB lineage: Bacteria > Bacteroidota > Bacteroidia > Chitinophagales > Chitinophagaceae > Puia. The sequence continues at coordinate 63,927 of JAATGQ010000074.1, forward strand.
GAGCAGCCCTGGAAGATAAACTCCAACAACTCTTTGGCATATATACAATAACAGAAATGAAACACTTTGGAGACGTAAAAACCGTCCGCCTGCAATCCCCGGATGAAGAACAGAACAAACTGAATACGGCTGTAAAGTCCGGCAACGGACAGACATATCCCCTAAAGACATTTATCGGCCTGTCCTATGAAGACGGACCAAGATTCATCACAGCTGACAAGGCTGGCATATACCAGTCCGTTTCCTTCGACGAAAACACGACGAATATTGACGAACTGAAACAACAATTAACCCCGCTCGCCGCAACGATTCAATACGACATATCCTACCAGGGACGATATTTTTCCAACAAAGAACAAATCAATAAACTATGGCTTATCTTCTGGGTCGTCCTTTTTTTGCTATACGCGATCCTGGCCATCCAATACGAAGACTTGCTCCAACCGCTTATCGTAATGCTGACCATCCCGCTCGGAATATTCGGCAGTTCTCTATTACTCTACCTGACGGGCCAAACACTCAATGTAATGACCTGTGTCGGCTTTATCGTCATACTCGGACTCATCGTAGACGACCCCACCCTGAAAGTAGACGTATTAAACAGACTCTTTAAGAAACACCAGCAAATGGGCAAGACGATGGACGATTCCACACTCGAAGAACTCATACATGAAGCCGGTGAAATATGCCTGAAACCACTATTGATGGTATCCCTTACAACCACCATTGCCATGGTTCCCGTTCTGCTGGTCGGAGGAATAGGCAACGACCTCCAGAAACCGCTGGCTATTGTCATCATAGGCGGACTAACCCTCGGCACCTTCTTTACGACATGGTTCATCCCCATAGCTTACTGGTATCTAAACAAACTGAGAAAATGAAACGCCCAACCTTACTCTTTCTCCTGCTAGCTGTTCTGCAATTCTCACAAAAACTGCAAGCGCAGCCGGAAATATCACTCGAGGAGACCATCGGGATGGCAAAATCGCAATCCCCTCAATACAAACTCCAACAGACAAAAAAAGAACTCAGCCTCTACCAGTATCAGATCTACAGAAGCAGCCTGAAACCGCAGATATCGCTCTATGGGAATGCCCCTGTCTATACAAAAGAATATGCCGCCATCACACAACCCGATGGCACAATCAGCTATCTCCCTGTCAAACAGAATACCGCCGACATCGGACTAAGCCTTAGCCAACCCATCAGCCTGACCGGTGGAACCATTTCTCTTAACACAGACCTGAACCGATATGACGACCTGCAGGCAAAAACATATCAATACAACGGAACCCCTGTATTCGTCCGCATAAATCAACCCCTCTTTGGCTTCAATCAACTCAAATGGGACAGGCGCATAGAACCGCTAAAACTCCTCGAGTCGCAAAAAACATTCGTACTCGAAATGGAAAATATTGCCCAAACTACAACCAGCTTATATTTCGATGTCCTTGAAGCCCAGGAGAATATAAAGACATCCGAAGTAAACCTGAAAAATACGGAAGAAAACTATGAAATAGAACGACAACGGATAGATCTGGGCACCACCACGGAAGACAAACTTCTCCAACTGCAGCTACAACTTCTGACCAACAAACAAAACCTGGAAAAAGCAAAATACAACTACCAGATATCCCTGCTCAATCTAAAAGCATCTCTTGGAAGTAAAGACAGCAGCGAGCTGAAGCTAAAGCTGCCGGAACAGATCCCGGAATTTCCTGTTGACCTCGGCAAAGCGCTTCAGGAAGCCCTCATCAACCGGCCGGAATATACGGCCAATGAACGCCGGCTGCTGGAAGCCCAAAGAGATGTAGCCAACGCCAAAGCCACCGGAAACCAGGTTAGCATTACCACAACCTACGGATTGAACCGGGCCGGCTCAGACCTGGGACCAATCTATTCTTCCCCGAAAGAACAACAAACCTTCTCGATCGGCATTAATGTTCCCCTGGTCGATTGGGGAAGACGAAAAGCCGCCTACAATACAGCCAAGGCAAGCCAAAAACTAGCCGAATACAACAACGAGATAGACGCCATCAATTACACACAGGAAATAACCATACTCGTCAAAAACATTTCCCTGTTGAGGGGAAACGTCGCTGTGACCAGGACCAGAAGCGAAGTAGCAGGCAAAAGATATACCATCGCCAACCGACTCTTCCAGACAGGCAAGCTCTCCATCAGCGACCTGAACATCGCCCAGAACGAAAACGACAATGCCATCCAGGAATTCGTTTCCGCCCTTCGCTCTTTTTGGAATGCCTACTACCAGTTGAGAAAAGTTACGCTTTATGATTTTGAAAAAGATAGCCCCCTTTATCAATGAAAACAATACATCCATTAAGAACAGTTATCTTGTTTTCTATTGCAGTTCTCCTCTCCTTGCTGACCATCCCAAGGCTTAGTACGGATCTGTCACCACACCCGCCCGGCAATAGCTTCACGATAAGCTTTGGATTTGATGGCAATAGCCCCGAAGACGTAGACCGGCAAGTCACTTCCGCCATCGAAAATATACTGACCCAGCTGGAAGATATCCAGCATATCAGCTCCTATTCCTCCCTCGACGGCGGAAGAGTAGAGCTAAGCTTTTCCTCCGGAGTCGACCTCAACATGAAGCGATTCGAGATCTCTTCCCTAATCAGACGACTCTACCCCAGCCTTCCTCCCTCCACCTCTTATCCCATAATTACCTACGGATCCGGACCGTCCACCGGAAACCCGCTGCTGACCTACACCATTCACGCTCAGGGTCAACCAACAGATATCAAACGCAATACGGAATTACTCCTCACAAAAGACCTCTCCTATACAGACGGCATCCAACGCATCGAACTATCCGGGGTTCCGGCAACACAGGCAACTCTAAGGTTTGATAGGAAGAAGTGCAGCGCACTTCATATCACACCTCAACAAGTAATGGCTTCCCTGGAAATCTTTTACCGGGACGCTTATACGGGGTCCCTACATACCGCCGACGGCCAGAACTTCTTCTTACATATTCCTGCCGCAGATGCCAGCATCGACAAGATCGAACAGACTATCCTGGTAACCCCAACAGGTTTTGTCCAGTTAAAAGAGGTTGCCCGGCTTTCACTGGAATCTCCAAAATCGGAAACTTATTTTCGTATCAATGGAGAAAATGCAATAAATCTGCTGGTCTTTGCAAAAAAAGAGGAAAACAAGATAAGACTTGCTCAGACAATAAAGGATCATATAAGTCATTTAAGCAATAAATTGCCACCCGGATATAACCTGCAGCTGGTTTACGACGACTCGGACCTGCTTCAACAGGAGATACATAAAAATGAGAGCAGGGCAGCCCTCTCTATACTCATTCTCTCCTTGTTTATTCTCTTCGTTTACAGAAAGTGGTATTATCTTATTACTCTCCTGCTCGGCCTTTTGGCTGATCTGATCCTTACAGCCGGCCTTGCTTATCTTTTTAAGATAGACATCCATCTATATACAATAGCAGGAATTACGCTGGCCTTTGGCATCATGATCGACAACGCCATCGTCACCATGGATTATTATCGCCAGTTCCACAATTACCGGGTTTTAAGACCCATGATAGCAGCCTCCATAACTACAGTGGCTGCCCTATGCCTGATCTTTCTTCTACCGGAAGACATCAGAGCCCAGCTTACCGACTTTGCGATGATCATCATACTCGGCCTTGCAGCCTCCTGCAGCGTAGCGCTATGGCTAACACCTGCACTTTATATGCTGCTCATAGAAGGCAAAGAACTTCGAAGACAAAGCCGATTCCTGCAACGAAAAAGACAGCTGCATTGGCGTAACCGGTATTTCGCAGTCATCCGGCCCCTGATCCCCAAAAGATATCTGATCCTGACCATCACTCTTTTGCTCTTTTCATGCAGCCTCTGGCTCTTCACCCGAAACGCAATGAAAAACGCTGGCTTCAGATCCCCGGAAAAAAACAAGTTGATCATCAATGCTGCCCTCCCCATTGGCAACACTCCGGAAACAATGAATGACATCCTCTCCCAGATCGAGAATACCCTTACCAGCATCCACGGTATACAAACCTTTATAACCAATGTATACTCCGGGCAAAATGGCAATATATCCATCTCTTTTCAACCAGCTTACGAAAATACGGCATTCCCCGAAACGCTGAAAGAAGAGCTCGTTTCCCACCTTGCCAACGAGGAAGGCGTACAATGGGATGTATATGGAATAGGTAATGGATTTAACAATAAAACCCAGGACGAACTTCCCGACATCCGGATCATCGAAAAGGGATACAATTACCAGGAACTGAACCGGCAGGTAGACTTTCTGGTACGCCATTTAAACGCTAACCCACGCATCCAGAAGGTAAATAGCGATGCTTGGGAAGACGATGCCAACAACCAGAACCGCGAGTTCGTACTCGAACTCAACAGCAACAAAATGGCGCTCTGGCACACCAGCCAACAAGAGATCGTAGAAGCCCTTCAGCAGACAACCCAACCCGCCGCCCAGGGCGGAAAGATCCGTATAGGAAGATCATGGTTCCCAATAATGGCAAAAGAAGCCTCCAGTGACCACTACTCTATATATGATATACTCAATATCCCTCTTTCAATAGACAGCAACCGCTCAGTTCGCATAAAGGATATAGGCTCTTTTGAATTTAGAAACACGCCTCTATCCATCCACAGGGACAACAGACAATATATACGCATGATCAGCTGCTCATACATCGGGCCGCCGGAAGTAGGCGACGCTTATATAAAAGAACTGCTTGAAAAAGTCAGAACCCAACTCCCTCTTGGCTATTCTATAAAAAGACAAGTCCTGGCAGCCGGCTGGGACGAAAGTGACCAACAATATGGTCTGTTGATCGTGCTGGCCATCGCGATTTTCTTTATTAGCAGTATCCTGTTTGAAAGCCTGCGCCAAGCCGCCTATATCCTATTGCTACTTCCTCTTTCCTGTATAGGGCTGCTGGCCGCCTTTGGCACAATGCGCCTTTATTTCGACCAGGGCGGCTATGTAGCCTTTATCATGCTGGGAAGCCTGGTGACGGGATCTGCCATCTATATCATCAACGATTCCAATCTCCGCCGCCGAAAAAAAGATCAGGGCTATAACCACCGCATGACCAACGCGATTTTTAACAGAAGCAGAACTTTTTTATTAACCGTATTCTCTACCTGTTGTGGACTGGTCCCATTCCTGGCAGAAGGTCGACACGAAGCCTTTTGGTTTGACTTTTCCCTTGGCTCCATGTCAGGACTCCTGTTTTCCATCCCCATTCTGCTGATAATCCTACCCTTATTACTATGGAACAAAAAGGCGCAATCCGCCGCGACCTTCAACTCACCCACCACGGTAGCCGATGCGCCAGCAGCGGCCCTCGATACATTCACCACACGAGCGGCATCCACGCCACCACCCACGGCGGCAACACCTCCCGAAGACCCCAAACGCAAATAAGAATAAACCCCCGCCACAAGCAATAACCCCATCAACGCTATATTGATCGCAAGCGTGATCAGCCTCGCACTCATATCTATACCCGAAGCCATACCAGCCCTGGCCGGCGGCAGCGAACTCGTTGTAGTATTCGTAACGGGCGTATTCGTCATCCCCAAGCCCGCCCCCGCCAGTATCGCGGCGCGGACAATCGACTCAACCATTCGTTCCTTTAAAAGACATCCATCCGGTTCGAATAAAAAAGACTCATCAGATTCATCCGCTGCTCCGTCATCCTGTCGATCGCAGGCTCATAAACAGCCAAAGCAAGTCTGTTCTTTGTCACAAGGATCCTGAACGGCTGACCGAGATACCGCGTCAGGTGATAGATCGCAACGCACTCCGCCAGGTCCTCACTCCAGCTGCTCGTGCTATACAGCGACACAAAAGGCGTCTGCAACAAGGAAGCATACATATTAACGGCAAGACTATCCGGATAAACCCTCCCGCGTCCGCCATGCCGGAAATAATTATTATTGATCAGCGAATCCCCTACAGCCGGCGTACTCCGGTCAAGCCATACCCCTTTCGTAAAAGCGGCGGCAAAAGGACTCGCCTTTTCAAAGATCCCAAGCGACCCGTCGACCACATGCGTCGACTCATGCAGCAATACATACACAAACGCATTCATCGTCCCCGCATCAAAAACCACCGATATCCCCGAACTATCCCGCCGATAGCAGCTTTTCTCCTTTTCCGTCAGCCACTCCGATATCGTCTGATGAAGGATCGCCGCCCTGAATGCAATATGATACTTGCGATCGGAAGAATCCTGATCGTCTATAATAGCCGTTAGCGCGGTGTTGGGCATGCTGTCCAGGAAACTGATACTCGCCAGATGCTGCATTAATACCTGCTTATGCAAAGGCGGCAGTGAATTAAACGCGATATTGATCGCTCCCCTCTCCTCTACGGTAAGACGATGCTCCGTCGGAGTCATACCCGCGCTCCGAAAAGCCTGCAACACCTTCTCCGGCGTCTTCCCCACACGCATGATCAGCGGATCGGAAGTAGAAAAAGTTGGCTGGGCCGAGGAGACATAGAAACCAGGCAGCAAAAGAAAGAGACAAAGAAAACGACGGCCATAGCTCATAGACGGACGATTAATGCCCGTAAAGTTAGCGTTCTTACAGCAAAGTAGGCGCCCGCCCGAAACGCTTCTTGAACGCAAATCGCAACAATTAAAACAGACAGCTTTGTTAAAAAGTCCAATCTTCAAATAAAAAAGCGCCCCCAAAGGAGACGCCCGCTATAAAGATCATTAATACCCTACTGAAAAAGTTCCTTCAAAAATGCCAATGTATGCTGCCATGCCCGCTTCGACATCACGGCATTATAATCCGGCGACGCAGGATCCGTAAACGTATGCTTGCTATGCGCATAAGTGATCACCTGCCAGTCGGCGTTTCCATCATTCATTTCTTTCACCAGCTTGCTCATCACTTCAGGAGTCACTGCCGGATCATCCGCGCCGTTCTCGATCAGCATTTTGGCGCTCAATGGCCCATTCACCCGGCTGCTATCCTTTGCCAGCCCTCCATGGATACTTACAATACCGGCAACAGGAAAGCCTGCTCTTGCAACTTCCAACGCACCCGAGCCGCCAAAGCAATAACCGATCACCGCAATCTTACCCGGTAATGCTCCCGCCTTCTTCAATTGCTCCAACGCCAGCTCGATCCGATGCTGATAAGCGGGGTAATTGCTCTTATAACTGCCCGCTGCTTTACCCGCAGCCGCATTGTCCGCCGGATAATTCCCTTCTCCATAAATGTCGGCCACAAAAGCGATATACCCCTGCTTCTCCAACTCCAAAGCCGCCGTTCTGGCTTCCTGATCAATCCCCTTCCACGCCGGCAGCACCAGCACCCCAGGCAGCTTCTTACCCGTATTATCCGTCACCAAACCATTTAATCGCTGCGCGCCATCAGCATAAACCGCCGGCTTAAGCTCCTGCGCCATCAAACCAGCGCCATATACGAATGTTAAAAGAACAAAGGATAACTTTTTCATTTTGATTAGAATTTTCAAGCTTAAAAATACGAACTATTGTTTTCAGAGAGATCAGGCTCCTTAGCCATCTGGTCCTCCAGCCACCTGGTCCTCCGCCGGCAAGCCGCTCACTCCCCAGTTCTCTTCAACCCCATCTTCCCGCACGCGCCCTCCTC
>JAATGQ010000161.1 GCA_015654595.1 Chitinophagales bacterium
ACGCAGAAGATCAGGCGGGAGCATAAGAACAATACGCTGCCGATCATTGCCGTGACCGCCAAGGCTATGAAAGGCGATCGCCAGAAATGTATCGAGGCGGGCGCTTCCGATTATATCACCAAGCCGTTGAAGATCGACCAGTTGCTATCTTTGATGCGAATCTGGTTCTACAAATAATAATAAACGATAAAGCTCCAAAACCTTATATTGAAAAAACCGAGTCATGCAGCCTAAGATCATGTTAGTGGACGATCGGGACGATAATTTGATGTCAATGGAATCTGTGCTTGAACCCGATGGGTATCGGGTCGTAAAGGCGACATCCGGCAGGCAGGTATTAAAGCTGCTGCTGACAGATTTCGACTTCGCGCTGATCCTGATGGATGTTCAGATGCCCAATCTCAACGGGTTCGAGACGGCTTCGCTCATATACGAACGCGAGCGGCTGAAGCACATCCCCATCATCTTCATCACTGCCAACAATTACGGCGAGGAAAACCTCTTCAGGGGATACCGCGCCGGCGCCGTGGACTATATCTACAAGCCGGTAAACCCCGAATTGCTACGCGCCAAGGTCAGCGTCTTTGTAGAACTTTACCGGAAGAACCAGCGTCTGCTTACCCAGGAACAGAAACTGGTGGCGATCAACCGGAACCTTGAACTGGAGATCAATGAGCGAAAGGCTTCCGAGGAAAAGGTCACTGAGCTGAACAAACAGTTACTGGAAAATATTGCACGGCTGGAGACTGCCAATAAAGATCTTGACCTCTTTGCGTTCATGGCTTCGCACGATCTGCAGGCGCCTTTGCGCAAGATCCGGATGTTCAGCGATCGTTTGCTGGCAGGGCCCGAGGAGGCGCCGCTGGGAAAAGAGGGAAGGCTTTATCTTTCACGGATACAGCAGGTGTCGAAGCGGATGCAGGATCTGATCAACGACATCCTGCGGTTCTCCAAGATCTCCGTCGAAAAGCAGTCTTTCGAGGCGGTCGATCTCAATGGGGTGATGTCGGAAACCCTGTCGGAGATGGAGGCGGTGATCCGGGAGAAGAACGCAGAGATCGTCGTCGATCCATTGCCTGTTCTGCCGGCCAGCACCGTGCTGATGGGACCCCTGTTCTCGAATCTGATCAGTAATTCGCTGAAATATGGCAAGAAGGGGCAGCCGCCAAAGGTCCATATCCGGTACGAGGAATCGCCGCCGATGAGTGGTCCCAATGGAAAGCCCGAGATGCGGTATGGCCGTATCTATATCGAGGACAATGGCATCGGTTTTGACCAGAAATACGCCGAACAGATCTTCGATATGTTCCGTCGCCTTCATTCCAATGCCGAATATGAGGGGACGGGCATCGGGCTGGCGCTTTGCAAAAAGATCGTGGAAATGCATAAAGGATTTATCTCTGCACTGGGCAGACCGGGTGAAGGGGCGGTATTCATCGTCTCTTTGCCGCTGCAGCGGGAGCCTGTCGAAGAGTCGCCGGACGGCCCTTCGGGGCTGCTGACAAAAAAGACAGAATAAAAAAGAAAATTAGCCGTAAATGGCGTTTATTTGACAGCGAATTTCAAACAAAATAATCCATTCAACACGTATGTTGCCTTCCAATTCGCAGACACGGATACTGATCGTAGAGGATGACGAGGACGACTTCCTTATTATAGAAGCGTGTATCAAGGACATCCCCGACAAGAAGTTCCGGATAGACTGGTGTTATGACTATGCTGAAGCGCTGCAGCGGATCAGCCGCGCTGAATATGATATTTACTTTATCGATTATCTGCTGGGAGAGAAGACCGGTCTCGAATTGCTGGAAGACGCCATTGCGATGGGATGCGAAGACCCGCTGGTGCTGCTTACAGGAATTGGCAACAGGGAAGTCGACGTACAGGCGATGACCATCGGTGCGGTGGATTATCTTGTAAAATCGGAGATCAATACCGAGAAGCTGGAGCGGTGTATACGTTACGCGCTGGAAAGAAGTTCTTATATCAAGGCGCTTCGGGAGAATGAACGGAAATTCCGGAACATATTCGAACGCTCAAAGGATGCAGTCTTTTTGACCAGTGAAGACCTTGTTTTTAAGGACGTCAATGCGGCCACCAGCGATCTTTTCAAATACAGCAAGGAAGAGCTGCTCCATTCCAGTCTTTATAATCTGTTCGCCCGCCGGGAAGCGGCGGAACAGCTTAAAGATCAGCTTTCGCTGACGGGTGAGGTGGAAGATCTGGAAGTGGAGCTGCTGACGCGTAACAAGGAGAAAAGAAATTGTATCCTTTCTATTTCCCGCCAGGTCTATCTGGGCGGAGAAACCAATATACAAGGGATCATACACGATATTACCAATCTGAAGCGGATCGAAAGAGCGACCTTCCAGATCGAAAAGCTTCGTTCTACGGCGACGCTGCTTCGTACGCTGGCGCATGAGGTGCGCAATCCGCTGACGAATATCAACCTGTCCGTGGAGCAGCTCAAACCCGAGCTCAACAGCGAGGATGCGAATATCTATCTGGATATCATCGCCCGGAACTGCGGCCGTATCGATGGGTTGATCTCCGAACTACTGGATCTCTCCAGGCCTGCGGAGATCTCTTTACAGAAACATGATCTTCAGGAGATCATCGATTCTACGCTGGCGGCGGCGTCCGACAGGATTGCACTCAAGAGTATCCGGCTGGAGCTGGCGTATCCCGACGGGCCGGCCCTGGTGATGGCGGACAAGGAAAAGCTGAAGATCGCCTTTTTAAATATTCTGATCAATGCAGTGGAAGCCGTTCCAGCACAGTCGGGTATTATAACGATCGCAGTCAGAAAAGAGGCGCCCTACTACAAAGTCTTCTTCAATGACAATGGTGGAGGTATCCCCGAAGAAAATATCTCCCGGATCTTCGAACCCTATTTTACTTCCAAGACCAACGGTTTTGGATTGGGACTGGCGGCTACCTGGAATATCCTGCAGTCGCATAGGGCGGCTATCGACGTCAACTCCCAATTGGGCGAGGGGACGAGCTTCATGCTGACCTTTGAACAGGCGGGGTAAGGGTGCTGGCGCTGAAGAAGGCCGGATCGTCTGTTGTCAGAGACCCCGCTTGGCTTTATGTCCCGCAGGCGATACAGGCGGCAACACGCATGAAACTATATTTTAATCTGAAGGCTTCACAGAACGCGATTTGATAATATGCGTTCCAACCAATAAATTTGCGGCTTCAAAATGGATCATCAATGAGACAAATTGCTTTTCGGGAGGCTCTGCGCGAAGCTATGAACGAAGAAATGCGGCGCGACGATCGAGTTTTTTTAATGGGAGAAGAAGTTGCAGAATACAATGGCGCCTATAAGGTTAGCCAGGGTATGCTGGATGAATTTGGTCCCAAAAGGGTGATCGATACCCCCATTTCAGAGTTGGGTTTTGCCGCTGTAGGTGTTGGCGCTGCTCAGAATGGTCTTCGCCCTGTCGTTGAGTTCATGACCTGGAACTTTGCCGTTCTGGCGCTGGACCAGATCCTGAATACCGCCTCTAAGATGCTTGCGATGAGCGGTGGCCAGATCAGCTGCCCGATCGTTTTTCGCGGACCCAACGGTTCCGCGGGTCAGTTGGGAGCACAGCACTCGACAGCTTTCGAAAGCTATTATGCCAATATCCCCGGTATTAAAGTTGTTTCCCCCAGCAATGGCTATGACGCAAAAGGGCTCCTGAAGCAGGCTATCCGTTATGAAGAAGATCCCGTCATCTTCATGGAAAGCGAAGTGATGTATGGCGACAAGTCCGAAGTTCCGGAGGAAGAATATTATATCCCATTAGGGAAAGCCGATGTGAAAAAGCAAGGCCGGGACGTGACTATCGTGTCTTTCAACAAGATGATGAAAGTTGCGCTGGGTGCTGCTGCCGAGCTGGAAAAGGAAGGCGTTAGCGCCGAGGTGATCGATCTGCGTACGATCCGTCCGCTGGATTGGATGACCATCCTGGAAAGCGTAAAGAAGACCAATCGCCTGGTGATCGTAGAAGAACAGTGGCCATTTGCCTCTATCTCTTCTGAGATCAGCTATCGTATCCAGAAGGAAGGATTTGATTACCTGGATGCGCCGATCCGTCGTATTACAGCAGCTGATGCGCCGCTCCACTATGCGCCAAACCTGGTTGCCGCTGCGCTTCCTGACGTGGCTCGTACGGTTAAGCTGGTAAAAGAAGTGCTCTATCTGCAGAAATAAAATTTGAGCCTCGCTCAAAAATAAACCCCGCCATTTGGCGGGGTTTATTTTTCGTTGCACGTGTGTTACTTACTTTATTGCGGACAGGGCGGCATTAAACAATGCCAGGAAGCCATATACGCAACCCAGTAGAACAACGCCAATGATAGTTAATTTGAAGAGGGCTTTTCCCGCAGCGGGAGCCTGGAGTTCTAGTTCATGCTTCATAGGGAACTATTTTTGGATTAAAAATTGGATTGATTTATCATAGCATAATTGGATAATGCTAAGATACTAAACCAGACTGACCCCTCCAAGGGTTTTCTACTAGCCTAAGTAGTTTACTTAACAATTTTGTCGTATTTCGTCTGGATGCTCATGGGTTTTCCCTTACCGGGACCAGGCACGTAACTCGTTGATTTTAAATATCCACTCCGGTGTCGAGAGGTTTTCTTCGGCTGTTTCTGCCCTAAACCAGGGACTAAGTGTTGCCGCTAAAGGATTTTTGACGATGTGGATGTCCTGTGCGGGCATATAACTCTGCGCCAGCAGGAAGATCCGGTGTCCTTTTGCGTCTTCGGCTCTTAACCGCATGACCGCGTCTGCGCATTGCTGCAAGTCACGATGGCCTACTGAAATATCGAGTACGGCAAACTGCGCATCCTGGTTGCGTTTCAGCGAGCCGTCATAGAGATGGACGGTCCGGTCTTTCTTCAGCGGAAGTTTGCGCAGCCAGCTGGCGAAGTAAGAAGGATTGCTTTCGGTGCGATGGTATCCCGGCGGCACTGGAATGGCGCTGACGGAAGAATAGGGGTTGAGTGAGCCCGGATCGCCCATAAAGGCCAGCGCCAGTAAAAAAGAAAATAACATAGGAGGCTTTTTGCCTCTTGATGTAGGGCTGGTCTGATTCCATAAAAAGAAATGTTAAGGCCATTCCGAAAGAAGATCGGCGGGCGTTAGTTCCCGGATATTGGCGGAAGGTAGTTCGGTATTGCTGGCGAGGTGACAGGCGTAGTCTTTGTCAATATCTACGCATTGCAGGAACCATTGCTCTTTGTCGAGAAGTACCGTTTGGCCGGGAATGATCTCTAATGCTGACAAAGGAACAGAAAGGCCCCGGCCGTCGGCTTTGATCACGCTTTCTTTTGCTGTCCAGTAGTGGAAAAAGACAGACAGCGGATCCGCAGCGTTTGTGATATGCGTCCATTCGGTTGGGGAAAACTGGGTCTTAAAATCATCAATGGAAAGAGCGGAGCGGACTTCCAGATCGATGCCTACCCGACCTTGGGAGTTAACGACACAGATGACCCGGTTGCCGGAATGAGAAATATTAAAGTCGGGATGATGATCAAAATAAGGACGCCGATGATCCGTATACCTTAACTGGTCCAGGCTGGGCGCGTATCCTGCCGTCCTCATCGCATAGGTTAACAGGTGTTTGCCGAGTAGACTGGCGTGGGAATCAGACCAGTTTCTGAATTTCAGCACCGTTTGCTGCAGATTGGCAGGTAATTTGTCAAGCAGGGGCATAAAGAGCGCCCGAGGTAATGGTTCGGAGAAAACCATGGAAAAGATGGTAAGGTTCATTAAAGAAAGCTATCGATTTATTTTGACTTGGAAAAGGCTTTACATTTTGTAAATTTGAAATTATGTCGAACATCCTCATTATTGATGACGAAAAGGCGATCCGTAAAACACTGGGTGAAATTCTCTCTTACGAAGGGTATAAGATTGATGAAGCAGGAGATGGAGAAGAAGGTTTGAAGAAAGCAAAAGAAAAAGAGTACGATGTTATTCTTTGTGATATAAAAATGCCAAAGCTGGACGGTATCGAGTTCCTTGAAAAAGTAAAGGAAACGAATCCCGATGTTCCGGTGATCATGATCTCTGGCCATGGTACGATCGAGACTGCGGTGGAAGCCGTCAAGAAAGGCGCGTATGACTATATCTCCAAGCCGCCGGATCTGAACCGGCTGCTGATCACTATCCGCAATGCGATGGACAAGACGACGCTGGTAGCGGAGACCAAGGTGTTGAAAAGAAAGGTCAGCAAGGTGCAGGAGATGGTTGGCGCTTCTATACCTATCCATAAGATCAAAGAGACGATAGAAAAAGTGGCGCCGACGGATGCCCGTATCCTGGTGACGGGTGAGAATGGGGTAGGGAAAGAGCTGGTGGCGCGTTGGGTTCATGAAAAGAGTAACCGTGCAGCTGGACAACTGGTGGAAGTCAACTGTGCCGCTATCCCGAGCGAGCTGATCGAAAGCGAGTTGTTTGGCCATGAAAAAGGTTCGTTTACGTCCGCCGTCAAACAGCGGATCGGGAAATTCGAACAGGCCAGCGGCGGTACACTCTTTCTGGATGAGATCGGGGATATGAGTCTCACGGCCCAGGCCAAGGTGCTGCGGGCTTTGCAGGAGGGCAAGATAACGCGTGTCGGCGGCGACAAAGATATCAGCGTGGATGTTCGCGTTATTGCGGCGACGAATAAAGACCTGCTCAGGGAGGTCGAAGAAAAGAACTTCCGTCTTGACCTTTATCATCGTCTTAGCGTCATCATTATCCATGTGCCATCGCTCAACGAGCGTAAAGATGATATCCCTTTATTGGTAGACAAATTCCTGACCGATATATGCGGCGATTACGGTATCACCAAAAAGGCGATCGACGAAGATGCGATAAAGGCGCTGCAGGTACATAACTGGACGGGGAATATCCGCGAGCTGCGGAATGTGGTCGAGCGGTTGATAATCCTTTCGGGAAAGACGATCACGAAGGATGATGTGGAGAGTTACGTATTGCCGAAGAAGTAGGGGGGCCGGATGAGGACCGGCAGTAAAGATTGATGTCCCAAACTCAATGTTCCCGCGCAAAGGCCTGCATCTCCTCCAGGCCGGTGAGGACGCGGACGCGGGGATGCCGAAAAGAAAGATCTACGCCGCGGCTGCCGGAAAAGACGATGGTCTTGCCGGGAAAGGCATCGGTCAGTTGCTGGATGTACTGATCGGGCTCACAGCGAAGCAGATTGGTCACCAGGTGGAAATACAGATGCGTAACGGGCTGACGTGAGCAGGTGGTTTTCAGATCTTCCAGACTGATATTGGGGCCAAAATACAGGGTTGGTGTCCCGTTTTTCTTCATCAGATAACGCATAAAGAGCAGCGGCATTTCGTGGAATTCGCCGGGAGGTGTGAACAATAGCACCTGGCGGGCGCCGGCAGCGGGTGGCAAAGGACTTTCCAGCCCGTTGGCGGCAACCAGCAGCTTTTTTGTAATGATGGCGCTGGCAAAGTGTTCCTGTGCAGGTACCACATTGCCGGTCAGCCAGAGCAGGCCGATCTTACGCAAAAAAGGCCAGACCACCTGGGTTATCGCCTTTTCAAATCCCATGTGGAGGATGATATTGTGCAGGATCCGATCGAACAGTTCCTGGTTGAAATCCAGGGAGGCTTCCAGCAAGTGATTGATAAAGATTTCATTGGCGCCTTCCGATTGGGGCACTTTCATGGCCAGGTCACACAACTCCGCTTCGTTCAGCCGGGCCAGGCTTGAGATCTTATGACCATGATGGTAAAGAAAGGCGATCCGAAGCAGGAATTTCAGGTCTTCATTGTGGTACAGCCGGTGATTGCCGGGTTTCCGTTTGGGACAGCGCAGCCGATACCGCTGCTCCCATACCCGAAGCGTATGCGCCTTTATCCCACACAGGTTTTCGATGTCCCGGATGGAAAAAGCGTTGGCCGTATTGGTTATTAGGTTTATCGTATGCTAAAAGCGTTCAACGGATGGGAAAACTAACACAATTAGACTACATTTGCGGCATTCTGTATCGATTATTTTGCCCTATTATTTAAAAAATTAAAAGGAATGTCGAGTCATCAGTTGCTGATTTTAGTGCTTATCATCATCCTCATTCTGTTATTGCCTGCTTTTGGATTGGCCAAATTATTTCAGAAGGCCGGCGTTCCGGCATGGAAAGCCTGGATCCCTTTTTACAATACGTATGTGATGCTGCAAATTGCTAAAAGACCAGCTTATTGGGTCATTTTGCAGTTCGTGCCCGTATTGGGATGGTTTATCACCCTTGGCATCTATGTTGAATTCGTAAAGACCTTTGGTAAATTCCGGTTTTGGCAGCATGCTTTGGCCGCCCTTGTTCCTTTTATCTATTTTCCGGTGATGGGGTATGATCCCAACACGAAGTTCCTGGGAACGGAGGTGGTCCGGAAGTATCGGAAGGGGACAGCCAGGGAGTGGATCGATGCGGGGGTATTTGCTATCGTGGCAGCAACCCTGATCCGGACTTTTGTCTTTGAAGCCTACACGATCCCGACAGGGTCCATGGAAAAGACGCTGCTGATCAACGACTTTCTTTTTGTCAGCAA
>JAATGQ010000101.1 GCA_015654595.1 Chitinophagales bacterium
CCCGGCAAGGAATTTCCGCCGCCTGGAGATTCGGAAAACAGCCGATAATAAAGCGATTCAAGGCCAACATATTGAAAACCAGCACGCATGGAGTGTTTGTCAAAAGCAAAATCGGAGCTTTGCTGCTCTTTTTCGATTGCATACAGTGGGTTTTGGATCTGATCCCATCGGTAAACCGGAAAATCGGCCGGATTGAGCCGCCGGCTATCGGCCGTAATCTCAAAAACAGCCAGGCTATCGGGGCGGGGAAAAGATTCCGAGAACATTCCGTAGTGGACGAAGGGAAAGATGGTCAGCGAATGCGCCAGGTCGATCGCTAGCTGGATGATAATGAATCCGATGAATAGTGCCTTCATGGCCCGGAATTTTGGGTGAAAGTAAGGAATTATGCTGCGCAACCCAGCTATTTGCGTAAATTTGCAGCGAATGAAAAATATACGGAATTTTTGCATTATCGCCCATATTGACCACGGAAAGAGTACCCTGGCAGACCGTCTTTTGGAAGTGACCAATACGATCTCTGAAAGAGATATGCAGGCACAGGTGTTGGATGATATGGATCTCGAGCGGGAAAAAGGAATCACCATCAAGAGCCATGCGATACAGATCAACTATGCCCATAAGGGACAGCAATATATTCTGAACCTGATCGATACCCCCGGTCACGTGGACTTCAGCTATGAGGTCAGCCGTGCGCTGGCGGCATGCGAAGGCGCGCTGCTGCTGGTGGATGCCACACAGGGTATCCAGGCGCAAACGATCTCCAACCTCTATCTGGCCATCGAAAATGACCTCGAAATCATCCCCGTCATCAACAAGATCGATATGGACGGGGCGATGGTGGAGGAAGTAAAAGATCAGATCATCGAGCTGATAGGATGCAAACCCGAAGATATCCTGCTGGCCAGCGCCCGGACGGGCCTGGGGGTTCCCGAGATCCTCGAGGCGATAGTAGACCGTATCCCTTCGCCGGAAGGCAAACCCGATGAGCCGCTTCAGGCGTTGATCTTTGACAGCGTCTTCAACTCGTTCCGGGGAATCATCGTATACTATCGTATTTTGAATGGCAGCATCAAAAAGGGCGATATCGTAAAATTCGTTTCCACCGGTCAGTCTTATGAGGCGGATGAGGTTGGCGTATTGAAGCTGACCATGGATCAGCGGAAGGAGGTCAAGACGGGTGATGTTGGGTATATCATTACCGGGATAAAGAATGCAAAAGAGATAAAGGTCGGGGATACCATCACCCTGGCCTCTAATCAGCACCCCGAAGCGATAAAAGGGTTTGAAGAGGTTAAGCCGATGGTATTTGCCGGAATCTTCCCCGTTGAAACGGATGATTTCGAAGAACTGCGGGATTGTATGGACAAGCTGCAGTTGAACGATGCTTCCCTGACTTACGAACTGGAGACATCCCAGGCCCTTGGGTTTGGTTTCCGTTGCGGCTTTCTTGGGATGCTGCACATGGAGATCATCCAGGAACGGCTGGAGAGGGAATTCAACCAGACGGTGATCACGACGGTACCGAACGTAAGCTTTGTCGCTACGACCAGCAAAGGGCAGAAGGTGATCGTCAACAACCCGTCAGAAATGCCCGAACCTACGCAGATCGATACGATCGAAGAGCCTTATATCCGTGCGCAGATCATTACCAAACCCGATTATATCGGCAATATCATGACGCTCTGTCTCGGGAAAAGAGGGATATTGCTCAACCAGAGCTATCTGACGACCACCCGTGTCGAGCTTATCTTCGAAATGCCGCTGACCGAGATCGTGTTTGACTTTTATGATAAGCTGAAGAGCCAGACCCGTGGTTATGCGTCCTTCGACTACCATCCGATCGATATGCGCGAAAGCGATATCGCAAAAATGGACATCCTCCTCAATGGAGACAAGGTGGATGCGTCGAGCGCGCTGATCCACCGTAGCCGGGCTGCCGACTTCGGCCGGAAGCTTTGCGAAAAACTGAAAGAGCTGCTTCCCCGTCAACAATTCCAGATCGCGATACAAGCCGCTATCGGTGCAAAGGTCATTGCCCGTGAGACGATCAGCGCTTTGCGTAAGGACGTAACCGCCAAGTGTTATGGTGGCGATATCAGCCGTAAGCGTAAACTGCTGGAAAAGCAGAAGGAAGGGAAGAAGCGTATGCGCCAGATCGGTAGCGTAGAAGTGCCGCAGGAAGCCTTCTTAGCCGTATTGAAACTCGACGAATAAGATTGAAACTCTTCGCAAAGAGCCGCCAACGGCGGCTCTTTGTGTCTAAACGATAACTTATGCGCACCCCGCTTCAGAAAGGCGAAAAGATACTTCTCGTTACGTACAGCAGCTGGACTACGCTTATTGTACCAGTGTTTATTGCTTTGGCAGGCATCACTGCTTCTTATTTTATCGGATTTGTCAAACACTATGGCTGGATTGCGCTGGTACTGGGCTTGATCTATGCCTGGATACGCTATGCCGGATGGAAGGTCAACATCTGGGTGGTCACCAACTTCCGCGTCATCGATGAAGCAGGCTTGTTTACGCACTTCGCCAAGGAAAGCCCGCTGGACAAGATCAACAACGTCTCTTACGACCAGACTTTTGCCGGCCGCCTTTTCAACTTCGGCGACGTAACGATCCAGACTGCTGCTACAGCCGGTATGACCAGTACTTTTACCGTCAATGGCCCCCGCCGTCTTAAAGATACGATTACCGCTGCCCAGGCGGAATACAGCAACTGGCAGCTCTCCAATCAGGCGGCGCACATGGCTGCTGCGCTTGATGCAAGACCAGCCAACAACACCCGCGCCGATGCACCGCAGGTGGCTGCGGAATTAGAAAAGCTGTTCGAGCTTAAAATGAAAGGCGCTCTCTCCGAAGAAGAATACAACCGCGCTAAACAGCGGCTGCTGAATCATTAAAGCCATCATCCGTCTGCTGGGTCCCGGGGCCGCATAGCTGGTTACTGGTTACTCTTCGGCTTCTTTTTCTTTGCATCCTGAATATTCTTTTCCGATTGCTGCTGCAGCTGGGCCTCATTGATATTCCCCTGGTCATCCAGCATCTTCTGCTCCTGCGGGAATTCACCATCTTTTAGTTTGAAGGTAAATAGCTGCTTATCGATATGATCCCAGTGGCCGTTCTTCCATTGAAAGGCTTCGAAGTCGCCGTCAGGAATGTACGTATCCTTTTTTTCCGGCTGGTCGCCTTCGGGGATCAGGTGATCATAGACCACCATATCCATATTGGGGTCGTAGTTGAAGCGCGTGCCGGCTTCCTTCTTGTATTCGATATTGAAGCGGTATTGAACGGCTTTGTGTGTAGAATCGTGGAAAGTAAAGAAGGGGCCGCCAAAGCTGGGCCTGCCTTCGGGGGTGAAGGTCAGTACCTCCATCCACTTCTTATTGCTGGTCTGGCTGTAGTCGTCAAAACCGAGTAAGGTATAATAGTTTTTCCCTTCCCAGGTTTTTTTGATGATCTTGTAATAGATCGCGCCGATCCAGTTGCGTGTCGATCTGACCGAATCCAGCGGATCGTTGGTGAACATCGAAACGTCGAACAGCGGAAACAGCTTAAGCGAGCCATCGGGCTCGTTCATCTGGATGGCGCCTTCCTGCAGGAATAGCAGGTCGTCCTTTTTGAACTGCCAGGTGATGATTCGGAAGGTACTATCGGGTGAGTATAACCGGGAAATCGTTTGCAGCGAATCAAAAGGATAGTAAAAGGAATAAGGCAGCTTCAGCGTCCGGACCAGGCTGCGGACAAAATTGCTGTCAGAGCGGAACCGTTCTGCGGGAAGAGAATCGTTGACGATGCCTAAGGCGTAACGCTTTAACGTATCCTCGTGCTGACGAAATTCGCGTTTACGGGCATAGGTCAGAACGCGCGCCGGGTCGACGGGCTTGTTTTGCGCGACAACCGACGAGCCGGCTGCCAGCAGACCGGAAAGCAGAACGATATATAGAAAGCAACGCATGATTCGAAATGGGTTTTTAAACGTAACCTCCGATGGCCTAACGACAAGAAACAGCGGAAAATTTTATGCCAATCGCAAATGTTTTGCAAAATCGTATAGGGTATTGAATGCCAGATCTATAGAGGCATGTGGCAGGGGCTGCTCCGGGTTGGTGGTACGCAGAAAAACGGTGTACATCCCGGCATTCCGGCCGAATTCCATGTCGCTAATATTGTTTCCAACCATTATACTCCGGCTGAGATCGATCTCCGGGAAGTCGTTTTTGGCGGCATGGGCCATACCTGGCTGTGGTTTCCGCAGCGGATGGTCGTTGACCAGGGAATCGGCGTAATAGATCCGGTCGATACGGCCGCCGGAAAGAACGACCTCGGCAACCATCTTGTCGTGGATGTCTTGCAGATCGGCTGCCGTCATCAGGCCTTTTCCAACACCCCGCTGATTGGTGACGATGACGATCCGGCCGAAGATGGCAGCGAAGCGGCGCAGCGCTTCCTTTGTTCCTTCATAGAACGCGAACTCACCGTAATGAAAGATATAGCTGCCTTCTTTTTCGACGTTGAGCACGCCGTCGCGGTCGAGAAAGAGGGTCCAGTTGGAGTCGATGGATGTAAGATCTAGCATGCGCTTAATTCGGTAATTGTATTGATGAGCCGGCTCCACGAATACTTTTCTTTTTCGGTGCGGAGGGCTGGCAGAAAATAGGTATCGCCCAGGACGAAGAAGCGGAGGATGGCGTCGGCCATTGCCTCAGGTTCCGGTTCGGCCACCAATCCGACCTGTTCGTGGGGAACGAGGGCAGGCAGACCGCCGACATTGGATACGATCATCGGCCGTTCGAAGTGGTAGGCGAGAGGCGTAACGCCGCTCTGCGTAGCATTCTTATAAGGCTGTATCACGGCGTCTGCGGCGCAAAGGTAATCCCGTACTTCGCTGTCAGGGATGAAATCGGTCTGCAGCAACAGTGACTTATTGATATCCAGTCTTTCGATCAGTTCGTGATAAGGAGCAGCGTCTTCGTAGAATTCGCCGGCAACCAGCAGTTTGACGCCCAGGTCGCGGACGCGTTTGTCTGCCATCGCCTGTAGAGCGATATCCAGCCCTTTGTACTGGCGGATAAAACCAAAGAAGAGGAGGATCTTGTCGTTGTCATCGATGTTGACGCCCTTAGCGCGAAGACTGGCGCGGGCCTCTTCTTTCGGGATAGGGGCGCCAAAATTATCGTACAGCGGATGATTGACCTGTTGGGCCGGCTTACTGGCCTCGAACGTGCGCAGGTCCTTCATCACCTTTTCGCTCATCGTGATATAGGCGTCGCAGGATTTGAGAAAATAGCGAGTGAAGGGTTTATCGCCCGGTCTTTTCTCGTGCGGGATAACATTGTCCGTGATCGCTACGATCCGGGTGTGTTTGTTCTTCCTTACGCGGCGCAGGATGGTACCCAGTGCTGGACCCATCAGCGGCAGCCAGAACCGGACGACGATGATATCGGGGCGCAGCTTCCGCAATTCTTTTCCTACGCTCAACCAATTGAGCGGGTTAATAGAATTGATCCGGGTAAGGATGGAGAGTCCTTCGGGCGCCGGTTCAGTGGTATATTGAGTGGTGCCGGGAAAAAGAAAATCGGGGTATTGAAGCGAGAACGAATAAATGCGGCAGTCATAGCCTTCCGACTGGAATTCGCGGGCAAGCCGCTGGTCGAAGGTGGCGAGTCCGCCGCGCAGCGGATGGGCGGGACCGATGATCACGACAGTTCCTTTACAGCCTGTCCTGTTCATCGCGTTGCCGGAAGGTCCTTGTTGGGATGCGCTCATGCGTCCAGTCCTAGTTTTTGTTCGATAAGATAGCTGTTACGACCTGGAGAATTCCGGGAGATCAGTTCTGCTATAAAGCCCGTCAGGAATAATTGGGTACCTAATACCACACAGGTAAGGGCGATATAGAAAGAAGGTTTGTTGGTCAGTGTAGAATGAATGTCCTGCAGCTTTTGGACCAGCAGCGAGATAACTTCTATTCCGCCGATAAGTCCGAATACAACTCCAAGCGGTCCAAAGAAGTGCATGGGGCGCTTGCTGTACTTACCGACGAAAGTGATGGAAGCCAGGTCGAGCATGCCTTTGAGACCGCGTCCCAGACCGACGAATTTGGTAGACCCGTATTTGCGGGCCCGGTGTTCAACGACTTTTTCGCCGATCCTTTTAAAGCCTGCCCATTTCGCAATAACGGGAATATAGCGATGCATCTCACCGTAGATCTCGATGCTCTTGACAACTTTATTGCGATAGGCTTTCAGACCGCAGTTGAAATCATGCAGCGGGATCTTGCTCACGCGAGCCGTAAGGCCGTTGAAGAACTTAGAAGGAAGAGTCTTTGAAATAGGGTCGTGGCGAACCTTTTTCCAACCGCTGACCACGTCATATTTATCCTTCAGGATCATTTCGCGTAAAGCGGGTATCTCGTCGGGACTGTCCTGCATATCGGCGTCCATCGTGATGACGACGGCACCATTAGCGGCTTTGAACCCTTCGTTAAGGGCGGCTGCCTTTCCGTAATTGCGCTGGAACTTGATGCCTTTGATATGGGGATCGGACGCGCGCAGCTCGTTGATCACTTCCCAGGAATGATCGGTACTTCCGTCGTCGACCAGGATGATCTCATAGGAGAAGTTGTTTTCCCGTACAACGCGCTGGATCCAGCTGCACAGTTCGGGCAGCGATTCATCTTCGTTATAGACGGGTATGACGATTGAAATATCCATTGCTATAGTTTATAATCCAGTAGGACGAGGTGATGGTTTGGTATTTTTTGCTGCAGCGGCAATCGCCAGGGAAAAGAGAAAACATACGATATAATATCGTGCCAGACCTCCAAGCATGCCACCGATCGGGAAAGGATCCTTGCCTGCCTCGGCGGCGCTGCGCGTCCTGATCTGGTCTTCGGAAAGACCCTGCCATCTGTCAAGGGCTTCATTTCTGGCGGTGATCAGCGGAGCCACGGATTCTCTGAACTTTGGGTCGATCCGGTGGACCAGGATCCAGATGAACAGGGTTTGAACGCCAAGCGCGACGACAAACACGACAAAGGCTGTTCGCAGGGCTGGTTGAAATTCTATAAAGCCGGCTCCTTCTTTCTTGCGGCTGAGGACAGCGGCGATGGCCAGACCGATCACGCCGAGATAGGCCAGGTATCCGATAGTCCCGACAAATGCGGCCGGACCGGCCCAATAGGTTCCGAGGGCAAAAGCGATCAGCCAGACGGCTGCAACGATACTATAGATCGATGATATGGTAAACTTTCTGGATTCTCCCATCTTTATTGGACGATGGATTGGTTGGTAACGAATTGGCCATTATTCAGGATGCCTGCTATACGGCCTTTTAATGTTTTGTCCAGGAAGGGACTGTTGGCCGACTTGGAGCGGGTGATTGCTGCTGTCAGCCTGGTCTCGCCGTCGGGTTGGAAAAAGGTCAGACAAGCCGGCTGCCCCATTGCGATCGTGGGCTGCGGCAAGCCAAACAGCTTCCGGGGCTGGAGGCTGAAGAGTTCGACCGTCCTTTCGGGGGTAAGCTCGGGCAGCGCTGTCCGGACCACGGCATAGGCAGTTTCCAGGCCGGTCATGCCGGGTTTTGCGTATTCGAACTCTACCACCTTGCTGTCAAATTCATGCGGCTGGTGATGGCTGGCGATGACGTCGATCCCGCCTTCCAGTACTGCCTTGCGTAAGGTCTGGAGCGCATCCGCATCCCGCAGGGGAGGAAATACTTTCAGGTTGGTATCGTATTCGATCAGATCGGCGTCGGTAAAAAAGAGATGATAAGGAGTAACCGAGCAGCTGACTTCGAGACCGGATTCTTTTGCCCGTCGGATATAGTCCAGCGACCGGGGGCTGCTGACACCCGTAAAATGAAGTCTGGATTGCGTGTAACGCGCCAGCTTGATGTCTCTTGCCACCATCAGCTCTTCGGCCATCATCGGTTTGCCGGGCAGACCAAGCCGGGTAGAGATGACGCCTTCGTTCATCAGACCGCCGCCGCCTACCGTCTTGTCATCCGGGACCTGGATGATGACGCCGTCGAATGCTTTGACGTATTGCAATCCTTTCAGCAGCAGACCTGCTGATTGTACAGGGGTAGTTCCATCGCTGAAGGCGACGGCCCCGCTGTTGCGCATATCGTACATCTCTGCCAGGTCCTTACCTTCCAGTCCCTTTGTCATCGCTCCGATCGGATGGATGTTGACAGGGAAAGTGGCCGACGACCTGCGCAGATATTCTACCTGGGATTTGTTGTCGGTGACAGGTTTGTTATTGGGGATGACAAACACGTCGGTAAAACCGCCGGCTGCGGCTGCTGCGGAACCCGTTACGAGGGTTTCTTTGTATTCGTGACCCGGATCGCCGAAATAAGAAAAGATATCGACCCAGCCCGGAGAAACGTGCAGACCTGGCAGCTGGATGATAGTATCGGCATCGGTTGGAACTTCAGCGCCCAGAGCGGTAATACGACCGTTGTCAACTAATAAATTCCCTGTCTGCCCGTGAAGAGGCGACGCGGGATCTATAAAACGAACCTGTTGAAAGAGTATCTTCATCATTCGGGGGAATGACGCTTCCTGCGTCTTGGTGCGCGAAGATAACCCATGTTCAGGAATATTCGGCAAACAAATTGTCCGGATAGCACCACATCCATTTTTCGCCCGGCTCGGATGAAATGATCACCGGGTGCCCCGTATGATGATAGTGTTTTGTCATGTGTTTATTGGGGGACTGGTCACAGCAAAGCGTGGCGCCGCAGGTCTGGCAGGTACGCAGATGGACCCAGTCGTCACCGGTCTTTATACAATCCTCGCAGACATGCTCTTTTTCGGTCTTTAGTTCTTTGATCGCTGTCATGTGCGAACAGGGGGCATCGTCTCTCATATACAAACTTTTTAAAAGTTATACTTCCGCCAGATACTTGTGAACAAAGCTGATGGCCATCGACCCTTCTCCAACGGCGGAGGCCACCCGGTTCATCGCGCCCGAGCGAACGTCTCCCGCGGCAAATATTCCGGGGCAGCTGGTCTCGAGGAAATAAGGATCCCGGTCCTGTTTCCAGATCCTGTTGAAGCTTTCGTTGAGCTTCAGCATACGGCCTGTTACCAGAAAATCCTTGTCATCTTTGAGGATGTCGAGTTTGATCCAATCGGTATAGGGTTTGGCGCCGATAAAGATATACAGGGCATTGGCGGAATGGGTGGTCGTCTCGCCGGTATCGGAATGTTTGATGGTCAGGTGCTCGAGCCGGCCATCACCGGTCACTTCCGATATCTCGCTAAAGGGAAGTATGTGAATATTGCTTCGGGTTGCGATCTGGTCGATCAGGTAGGCCGACATCGTACTGGTCAGGTCTTCCTTACGGATGACGATATAGACGTTGCGGGCATACTTCGAGAGGTGCATAGCGGATTGCCCGGCGGAGTTGCCGCCGCCTACGATAAAGACTTCGCAGTTGCGGAAAGCAGCCGCCTCCGTCATCGCAGCTCCATAGTAAACACCGGCCCCGGTGAAGTCCGCGATACCCGGTGTATCCAGCTTCCGGTAGTCGACGCCGGTAGTGATGACGACAGCGTGCGCATTGATCTCTTCTCCATCGTCGAGGATGATCTTTTTATAACCGTCTTTCTGGCAGATATCTTTTACGCTCCGGGGCAAAAGTACTTCGGCGCCAAGACGTGTAGCCTGTGCGATCGCACGCCGGGTCAGTTCCGGACCGCTGAGACCATTAGGGAAGCCGAGGTAATTTTCTATCCGGGAGCTGGTGCCCGCCTGTCCGCCGGGAGACCGGCGTTCGACCAGCAGCGTCTTCAGCCCTTCCGAAGCGCCATAGACCGATGCGGCCAGCCCCGCAGGACCCGCGCCGATGATCACGACATCGTAAATAGTGTTCTTGATAGACGGATTTAGACCCACTTTTCTGGCTACGTCGGGGATAGAGGGCGTAGTGACAAAACTGCCATCCTCGAAGAAAAGCACCGGCAGATCTTTGAGCGCAATATTGTTGAGCTTTAACAATTCGCCAGCTTCGGGTGTCAGCTCGATATCCTGCCACTGGTAAGGGACAAGGTTCCCCGAAAGGAACTCTTTCAGCTCGTGTGATTGGGGCGAGAACTGATAGCCGATGATCTTAAGCCCTTTGAAGGGCGGACGATAGGACTCCTGCCAGTCTTCAAGCAGATCGGTGATGACGGGGAATAGCTTTTCCTCCGGCGGATCCCAGGGCTTCATCAGATAGTAGTCCAGATTTACGTCGTTGATGGCGCGGATAGCAGCGTCCGTGTCGGAGTAAGCGGTCAGCAATACGCGGCGCGCATCGGGATAAAATTCCCTGGCCTGCTGTAAAAAGTCTACGCCCTCCATTTCCGGCATCCGCTGATCGGACACGAACATCGCAACGGTCTCTGATTTATTCTTCAGCTCGAGCAGACTGTCCAGCGCCTCCTTTACGGAAGAAGTGCTGAGGATACGATAGTGGTCCCGGAAATGACCTCTCAGGTCACGCGTAATGGCGCGTAATACCTGGGGATCATCGTCTATCGCAAATATAATCGGTAAGGTCATAGTTATCCTTTAATGGGTAAACAAACGATAAATTCAGTACGGCCGGGCTCCGATTTTACATTCACGGTGCCGTTGTGCTGTTTCATGATCCGGGAAACCACATCCAAACCCATGCCCGTCCCCTTTCCTATATCCTTTGTCGTGTAAAAGGGGTCGAAGATCCGGGATTGTATCTCTTCGGGTATGCCGGGGCCGTTATCGATAATAGAAATTTTTGCGAATTCGTGATCTCTTGTGGTGCGGATGGTCAGCTTTCCCCGGCCGACAGCTTCCATCGCATCAAAAGCGTTGTCGATGAGATTGGTCCATACCTGGTTGAGTTCGCCGACCAGCGCCATGACTTTTGGCAGGCTCGTGTCGTAGTCTTCTATCAGCTCGATATTCCCTTTTTTGAGCCTGTAGGCCAGCATCGTCAGCGTATTGCGGATGCCGGAATGGATATCGGTCAGCTCCTTGCCTTTTCCCTGATCCATATGGGTAAAATTCTTTACGGACTGGATCAGGTGAAAGATCCGCTGGGATGCTTCCTGGATGTCCTGGACCATTCTTTCCGTGACCAGGCTATTGTTGATCCAGTTGAAAACGGGCGAAAGGGAACTCGCCGGAATATGTTCTTTAAACATCCCGAGGTCTTCACAGCTGAATCCATATTCCACGAAACTTTCGGCTATCTCGTCGCTGTTGGAAACATCGTGATCGTCCAGCCAGTCGCGGATCTCGTCTTCTCTTTCCGTGCGCTCCATCAGCGTCAGGTGCGGTTTATCGGGACGGCGGATGACTTCGAAAAGTTTATTCCGGACCAGGTCGACTTCGCCCTCTTCGAGCCGGATAGCAATGACGTCCTTAAAAGACTCCGGTTGGAGCTGGAGGTGCTTGATCAGCGATTCCGAGCCGCGTACGATGGCGGCCGCGGGGTTATTCAATTCGTGCGCCAGTCCTGCGGAGAGTTTCCCCAGGGCCATCATCTTCTCGTTCTGCTGCTGCAGAGAGGTGAAAGTGCGGACACGGGTGGTCATCACATGAACCAACGCGGCTGTCAGTTCATAATGCTGGCTGATCATCTCCCGGAAACGTTCGATGGGCAGGGTCATTGCGGTCAGATTTTCCAGCACTTTGCCATTGATATTGACAGTTTTCCCCCTGGAAAAAGGCAGGTAACCGCTGATATCCTTTGGACCCAGCAAGGAGACTTCCCTTGCCTCTCCGTTCTGGATCATATAAAGCCGTATCCGGCCTTCGATGATGACGTGTGTACCCTCGGCAGATTCCCCTTCACGGAACAAATAATGACCTTCCGGCAGACAATAATGGATGCTGTTGTCGATCATCCATTGAAGCTGGTCCAGCGGCACATCGTTCAGCGTTTCTATAGATTGAAGCCAGTCGGCAGTAACAGTTTGCATAGCGGAAAGTTAGCACTTTGCCCTCTTCCTGCAAATTGTCTTATCGTGACACAACTGCTGTATCGAAATCGAACAATCGGCAAAAAGAAGGTATTGTAAATTGCTGATTGTAAATTTATTGAGTTTCCGGCATTTGATTAGCAGCAAAGTGGTCAACCCAACACATTCGACATCAAAAACGTGGATATGTTCAACAACTATTGGAAGACCGCCTTTCGGTTCCTGTTCCGGAACAAAGCTTTTTCTCTTATCAATATTCTCGGACTATCATTGGGTACGCTGTGCTGCCTGTATATCGTGCTGTACGTAGCCGATCAATACAACTATGACAGACAGCACCGGGACGTAAAGGACATCTACCGGATCACTTCCTTTATGCAAATCAACGGCAATAGCCCTATCCGCAGCGGTTTTTGTTCTCCGCCTGTAGCGCCTGCGATGAAACGTGATTTTGGAGAGGTAGTACAATATACCCGCGTGCTGCAGACGGATGGGTTTGGCGCTACAGAGCACCTGATGCGCTATAAGGATAAGTCATTTTATGAGGAGAAAGCCGCATACGCCGACTCTACGTTCTTCGATGTATTCTCCTATCATTTCCAGCAGGGCAGCCCCGAAAAGGCATTGACGGCGCCTTATAGTATCGTATTGCTGGAGCCGGTGGCTGTAAAGCTGTTCGGCGCGGAAAGCGCCGTCGGTAAAGTGATCACCATCGACGATACCTACGGGAAGCATGATTTCACGGTAACGGCCGTCGTCGATGAAAGTCTTGGCAGGAGTCATCTGCAGGCCAACTACTTTATGTCGATGAACAGCGGGGGAATGGGCGAATTTGTCTATCGTAGCCAGTCCTGGGCGGGGCAAAACATGACCCTATCCTATGTTCGGTTGAACCCCGGCGCCAACGCGGCATCTTTGGAGGCAAGACTGCCGGCCTTTGTAGCAAAATATGGAGCTGACCAGCTAAAGAGTCTCGGCATGACCAAGCAGCTGCATCTTCAACCCATGCAGGATATTCACACCACGACGGGTTACGCTAACGACGCGCAGTCGGTAGGCAGCAGTTTTCTGTCCCTGCTGCTGTTGATTGCCGGCCTGATCCAGCTGATCGCCTGTATCAATTTTATGAACCTCAGTACTGCCCGGGCGTCGCGCCGGGCAATGGAGGTCGCTGTCAGAAAAGTCATTGGCGCAGAAAAGGGCCAGCTGATCGCCCAGTTTTTGGGAGAATCCTTACTGGTAACTTTGTTTTCCGTCCTGCTGGCGGTTCCTGTTCTTATCCTGTTTCTGCCCCTTCTCAATGGCATCACGCATGCATCGATCACGCCGGGACTGCTGCTGGATTACCGGGTGCTATTGTTTTTGCTGTCCCTCATTTTAGTGACGGGTTTATTGGCGGGCAGTTATCCGGCCTTGTATCTTTCCGGCTTCCGCGTGATCCGGGTGATAAAAGGCAATCTGACCAATCATATATCTGCAGCGGGGATCCGCAAGGGGCTGGTAGTTTTTCAGTTTGTGTTGTCTATCGTGCTGATCTCCGGGGTCATCGTTATTTATGGGCAGCTCAATTATATCAAGAACAGGGATCTGGGTTTTGACAAGGATCAAAAGCTCGTTTTTTCCTTTTTCACCGATACCGAGAAACAGCAGGTTGCGGCTTTTGCGGATGCTATGCGCAGGATACCGGGGGTAAAGGTGGTCAGCATGGCCAACAATTTCCTGGGCCGCTTCGTACCCAATAGCTGGGTTTACTCTACGACGGCGGGCGGGGGAGCCGCCGGACAGGAGATCAAAATGATGTTTACCGATGAGAACTTTATGAAGGCGGGCGGTCTTCGACTGGTTGCCGGCAGGGATTTTCTGAAAAGCGATTCGGCAAAGGTGGTAGTCAATGAAACGCTGGTCCGGCGGCTTGGATTGACAAACGAAAAGGCGTTGGGCGTTCGGCTTTATCCGCAGCAGGATGCCGGAGAAAAACCAACCTGGATGGATATTGTAGGCGTGATGAAAGACTTCAACTATAGTTCGCTCCATGAAGCGGTAGAGCCGTTCATGCTGCGTTATGCCGATGCTGCGGTAAAGGAAGCGGTAGATACCCGTGCCTATGTAACGGTCAGCGCCTCCAGTGCGGACTATAGAGACTTATTGCAAAAGATAGAAGGGGTGTGGGGTGACTATTTTCATGGTACGCCTTTCCAATACCAGTTTATGGATGAGGTAGTGCAGAAACAATATACAACCGAGGAAACTCTTTCAAGGATCATCATCTGCTTCACCGGTATGGCGATATTGATCTCCTGTCTTGGGCTGTTCGGCCTGGCAGCCTTCAGCGCGGAGCAGCGGCAAAAAGAGATCGGTATAAGAAAAGTGCTGGGGGCAAGCGTGTCGGGTATAGTAAGGCTTTTGTCGGTAGATTTTCTGAGCCTTGTAATGCTGGCCTTGCTGGTGGCTACGCCGATCTCCTGGTGGGTGATGACGAAATGGCTTCAGGGCTTTGTGTATAGAGTGTCGCTGAGCTGGTGGATGTTTGCCCTGGCTGGAACGCTGGCGCTGCTGATCGCGTTGCTGACGGTTGGCATGCAGGCGGTACGGGCGGCGGTGATGAACCCGATAAAATCGTTAAGAAGTGAATAAAAAAAATGGCCCCGATGAGGGGCCATTTTATATTTGAAGGTTAATAGGGCAGGATAGCCGTAGCCGTATACGTCTTTCCGTTTTTGGTGGTATAAATCAATTTGAGATAGTAAGGACTGCTGAGCGGGCATCCCGTGGGATTGCCGCTGACGTCGAGTCCATAAGTGATCGAAAATATATTATTTTATTTGTTATATAAGAAAAAACCATTTTATACGTTTGATCCTCAGTAGCAACTAACCCAAAACCCTGAACAACTAAGATGCGTCTCCTACTCCTGGCCTTTTTACTGTGGCTTACCGGATCTGCTTTTGCCCAAACAGCCTGCCAACGCAAGTCAACTCTATTTCAATTCGATCAGCATACGAAACCGCGCGTCTTTACAGAGAAGCTGGGTAATCATCCGCAGTTCCCTTTTCTTCAATATGAAAAAGGGATCACCACACGTGCTCTATTTATAAAGGCGGCAAAGGATCCCGAAAGCCGTAAGAACTATAAAAAAGAATTCAGGGTGTTTGACGAACTGCTAAAAGAAACGGGCTTTACGAGGGGATACAAGGACCTGAAAGCAGAAAATGTAGAAAACCTGTTTATCAATCCCGGTACGATCGGCAACCTGGGTTTCTTTAATAAGGAAAGCAACTATATCTATGTTCGTCTCAATCCAGCGGGGGAAGGAGAGGACGGGGTAGGAGCATGGAAGATCACGGGGCCGGCTGGTTGTTCTTTTTATGTACTGCATACCTGCGGCAATGCCTTTTTTGCCAACGATCCCAATCAGGGCGGCCCTGGCTGCTGCAGGGATATCACCTTCAAAGCGCAGACGGATACCCTCCAGACCAGCGGCGCCCCGCGGCAGCGTCCTTTGCATATCCAGATCCATTTCTACCAGGCGATGCTGGTAGATGGCAAGAAACAGGAGTACGATACGGTGGTCCGGCTGATGCGCAGCATCGATACGCTCACGATGATAAAAGACAGTACAGCTAAGCCTTCAAAAATATATGGCAAGGAAGAGATCGACCAGCAGGTGCTTTGTAAGGACACTGTTTTTTTCCTGAAGCTGCAATTGACAGCAGACTGCTTATCCAAACCTGACACACTCAATTATGTGATGAACGATACTTCCTGGATCAAGCGTTTTGAGAACAACAAAAAAGACGAGTGTCATAAGAAATGGGAAGTTGCGGTAGATGGGGGAGCTTCTTTCAACTCCATCCCGCGCTTCGACAACACGACAGAACATGCCCGGACAAATGGAGCGCAGATTGCTTGCGAGCTGGCCATCTCACGTATCTTCAATCATTGGTTCCAGGCCGGGATCTCGGCTTCTTATATTTCGCTGACCTACCAGGACGACATCGCCTATGCAGGTTCTGCTCCCAACACCTATAACACAGTCTATGTCGGCAAGCCGATGATCCCCTTGCAGCTGTTTGGAAAAGCAACCATTGGTGGTCCGTTGGGCTGGCAGTCCAATATTTCCCTTTCTGCGGGCTACTCTTTTGTCCGCGGCGATAAGATTGTCGACAGCGGCAATACCCTGGAGACAAAACCCGGCACGAAAGGCGGGCTGACGGCGGGTTTCAAAATGGGCGTGGCCTATTTCTTCACCTGTAAATTCGGTGTGGCGGGATCCTTTGACGGACAGTACTTCAATAACAAGGCATCAGCAATGAACTATCATTTGTTCGCTCTGCCTATCACGATTGGACTACGGTTCCGCTTTTGATGATTATACAGCAGTAAGGGAAAACTCTTGGAGGGATTTTGCTAAAACTCGTGCGTAAAGGGATGGGAAATAGAGCTTTTTCCAAGGTTTCCTTTGTTTTAACTTTTTTTTATCAAACGGTTAACTTCGTGTACGGGAATAATTGAATGCGCATCCAATCAATAGTTTTGCTGCGAAAATTAACTGAATGATGAAAAACATGTCTCTGATTAAACTTATTATCCTTCCATTCCTTTGCCTTTTTTTACTTATCCAACTGCAGGCCCAATCCGGAGGTTCCGGCATCAGCGGTTTTGTATTTGACGACAGCGGCAAGCCTTTTGAAGCCGCTACCATCACGGTCCACAACACGGCAACCGGTTTTTCGACGACGACGATCTCTGACAAGAAAGGCTTCTTTAAATTCGCCGAGTTGCCGGTAGGCCCTTATGACATCGAGATTTCGGGTGTCGGCGCACAGCCAACGGAACTCAAGAACAACGTGCTCAACCTGGGCGACCGCTTGGTATTGCACAAGATCACGTTGAGCAAGAGCGCCACGACACTTTCGGAAGTAACGGTCCGCAGTAATTCGTTTAACAACAGTGTGGATCGTCTTGGCACCGAAACGGCGATCTCTTCCCGTGCTTTGTCAAAGATCCCCGTTGCTACGCGTAATTACACCGACCTTGTGTCATTGTCACCCCTGGCGAATGGCCAGTCCCTCGCTGGCGCCAAAGCAGGTGGAACGGGCTACATGCTCGACGGGGTAAGCAATCGCCGCGCACATTTTGGCGGTATCTCCGATGCGGCTTTTTCCATTTCTTCCGAGACCATCCGCGAATTTGAAGTTTCTACCAACAACTACGATGTGACCAACGGCCGCGGTTCAGGCGGTGTGGTAAAGGCGATCACAAAATCTGGCACCAACAAGCTGCAAGGCTCCTCCTGGGGCTATTATGGTTCCAACTCGCTGGCAGCAAATACAGATGTCAACGACAAGCACCTGAACAACCCTTATAAGATGAACCAGTGGGGCGGGATGCTCAGCGGCCCGATCATCAAGGATAAACTGCATTTCATCGTCAGCTACGATCAATACCAGAACACTATTCCTTTCAGAGCATATGACTTTGCTACGGCAGGTTCGACACAGCTTGCAGCAGAAAAGGCGCTTAAGATCAGCAAAGTATCGCTGGACTCTATCGTAAACATAATGGAGACCAAAATGGGCTTTCCTGTTATGCAACAATACGGAACGATCAGCATTGTGCAGAAGACGCAAAATGCCTTTGCAAAGTTTGACTGGAACATCAATAAGAAAAACCTGTTGACATTGAAGTATAACTATCTGCATTTTGTCGATCCAAACAAATTGAAGAGCGCTGGCCTTCTGACTACGGAATATACAGGGGTTGAGATCGACAATGCCGTTATGCTCGGTCTGCGGACCGAATTCTCTCCAAAACTGGTTAACGAGTTAAAGCTGAACTTCAGCACTTATCGGAAATTCCTGCACTTTGTCGGCAATCACGTACCCGAAGGTTTTGTGAACGTAAATTCTGTTCTGGAAGATGGAACGTCGACGTCTACGACGGTGGCCTTTGGCGACCAGAACTGGGTACCTGAGAGAGATGCTTCCGATGTCGTTCAGATCATCGATTATCTGCGCTACAAGGTGGGCAACCTCAACTTTACGTTCGGTACGGACAACAATATCAACCGTATCACCGACCGTCTCTCGCACGATCAGCAGGGACAGTTCTACTACAACAGCATTACCGATATGGCCAACAACAACGCCTATCGGTTCAACCGCAAGATCCCGCTGAATGGAACAAACCCGATGATCCATGTTCCGCTGATCGAGCTGGGCGCCTTTGCGCAAATGGAAACCAATATCCGTCCAAACCTGGACCTGACGGTTGGTCTGCGCTGGGATGGCCAGATCCTTGGCAGCGCACCGACCTATAACCCAACCCTGCAGCAGGATCTGGGGATCAACACGCATGTTACGCCTTTTGACGCCAGGAATATCGAACCGCGTGTTAACCTGATCTGGGACGTCAAGGGCAACAGTCAGGATATCGTGAAATGGGGCGCCGGTTTGTTTGCCTCCGAGCTGACGACACAGCCGATCTCTTTTGCGCATATCGACAATGGCGTCGACTTCCGCCAGGTCGATATCTATAACAATGTTCCCCAGGCCAACTGGGTAGCTTATCAGAAAGATTTCAACCAGGTGCCCGGCGTCGCTTATTACAATACGCTGACGACAAAACAACCTGCTACGGTACTGGCTATCGACAAGCACCTGAAGAATCCGCTGACCTTCAAGACCAGCGCCAGCTATTATCACTACTTCAACAGCTGGTTCCGTATGGGGATCAATGTGTATTTTGACAATACCTGGGATAACTTTTACCTGAAGGATATGAATCTGAAGCGTACACCTGAATTCTATACCAACGAAGGCCGTGCGGTCTATGCGACGCTTGCTGCAGCCGGTAATATCTCTACTACCGGCAATGAACCTCCGCTTGCTTCTTCCCGGGCTTCTTCGGATTTCAACCAGGTGCGGCTGTTTACCAACGCGAACTGGTCTTCCAAATATTTCGGCGCAATGGCCGAAGCCGCAGCACAGCTGGGTAAGGATGGACAGTTCAGCATCTCTTATGCAAAAGGCGCAGCAAAGGGTACGCCTCCTTATGACAATGGTGATCCCCGCAACGCCAACTTCTCGGTCGGTTCTTCTTACTGGAACTATGCATCCTACGGAAAAAACTGGTACAGCGATGGCGACCAGGCTAACAAGATCGTTGTCCTGCTGTTGAGCCCGACCTTCTACGGCGTAAGCATCAGCACCTCCTTCCAGGCTTATCAGAATACCCGTTATTCCGCTTATGTGGACAAGGATATCATTGGCGAAGCCAACGATGGAACAGATCTGGCTTATATCTATAACCCCAATGACCCGAGTACGCCGGATGCGATCAAGACAGGGATGCAAAGTCTGCTGAAAGTAACAAGTCCTCAGTTCCGTCACTTCCTGGAGTCAAACTATGGCAGATTCGCACCTTACAACGGCGGTCTGATGCCCTGGAGAACGCAGTGGAACCTTGGCGCTGCTTATGATCTCAAGCTGGCAGGCACCCATAAGCTGACCTTCCGTGCCGATATCTTCAATGTGCTGAACCTGCTGCATTATAGCTGGGGCGGTTATTCCCAGGTGATCAATACGTCCCTGTACAATGTAAAAGGCTTTGACCAGGCTTCGCACTCGTATATATACGCCGTGAATCAGAGCGCAGGAGCGCTGCAAAAGACCGCAGCTTACTACTCCGTTCAATTTGGCGCACGATATTCATTCTAAGGAAATCTTAAAATTTCAAAAAGAGGCTGTTTTCATTTGAAAACAGCCTCTTTTTTATTACTTTCATCCCTATGCGAATACCCCTTCTTATCCTGACCGGACTCCTGCTGGTTCGTGTGGCTTTTGCCGCGGGCCCTTCTTCTTTGGCACGCACCGCGAGTGTTCCGTCTTTTACGATGCCCGATGCCAGGGCTTTACCTGCGGCTGAACCCCTCGATTCGAACTTTCATCATCCCGCATTTTACCCGGTCAGCCCAAAGACTACCCGGAATACGCTTTTATTGGGCATGGGCGCCTTTATGGTGGGAGTGGTGGTGCTGGCCGCGGCGGTCAAATCTGAAACCGAAAATCAATACTGATACGCTATGCGGATTGTACTGCTTAATTTTGTCGTACTGCTGTTGAACAATATCGTTTTTGCGGCTACTTCATCTTTTGCGCCGGCTTAGGGCGATTCCATAAGCTGCCCGGAGACGATGAAGACAAACCTATAGGTTTTGGTCGAAAAGACTGATAAAATTGCTCCTGGTAAAATCTTAGAGCGATTTTTGCGTTATAGGGACGTTCTCGTACCGAACCCCGTAAACCGTTATGAAAATTACTTTCCCCGGAAGGTTTGTCTTACATCGTAAGATAACATGGCTTTTACTGTTTTCTTTCCTCTCTTTATTGTTTATCAATTGTTGTCTCATCTACTTTAAGAATGCCTATTTACTGATCGGCGGAAGCCTGCTTGGTTTTGGTTTTGTCGTTGTGATCCTGCTGCGGTTGAACCGGGATATCGAGTTGCGCAAGGAAGTGGAGAA
The DNA here is from genome assembly GCA_015654595.1 of Chitinophagales bacterium. Taxonomy (GTDB): domain Bacteria; phylum Bacteroidota; class Bacteroidia; order Chitinophagales; family Chitinophagaceae; genus Puia. The sequence goes on from JAATGQ010000101.1 coordinate 20,484, forward strand.
CAAGCTTAGGAAAAGCCAGGGCTGGCTGCATTCGATCCTCGACAATACCACCTCGATCATTTATATAAAGGACCCTTCCCGCCGGTATGTGATGGCCAACAGGCGTTTTATAGAAATGCTGCTGAGGGGGAAGATAGATGTGATCGGCAAGACCGATGAAGAGTTTTGCAGCCCTGAGCTGGCGGCCCGGTACAAGCGGCTGGATGACGAGGTACTGCAGACAGGGCGGGTCATGGAAATAGAAGAGGTCGTTCCGACGGAAAATGGGGACATACACCTGTTGTCGGTAAAATTTCCGCTGACGGATAGCCGGGGCCGGCAAATAGGGATCGGAGGCATTGCGACCGATATCACCGAACGCGTCAATTATCAGCATCAGCTGATCGCCGCCATCCGGGAAGCGCAGGATGCCAAGGGTATGCAGGAGCTGTTCCTGGCCAATATGAGCCATGAGATCCGAACCCCGATGAATGGCATCCAGGGGATGACCGATCTGCTGCTGGACACGCCGCTTGGCGAGCAGCAGATGCAATTTGCGCTGATCATCAAGCGCAGCGTAAACAACCTGCTGGTGATCGTCAATGACGTGCTGGATTTCTCCAAGATAAAGGCGGGCAAACTGGCGATTGAAAAGATAGATTTTCGTCTGAAAGACGTGCTGGAAAATGTCCGGGGCATCTTTGAGCACCGGGTAAAGAAAAAACAGCTGCAGTTCCTGTTGGAAATAGATCCTGCGATACCAGAGACGGTAAAAGGGGATCCTCACCGTCTCAATCAGATCCTGATCAACCTGGTTGGCAACGCATTGAAGTTTACCGAGGAAGGATGGGTAAAGGTACAGGTCCAGGCCATGGAACAGCCGGGGCGGCAACTGAAACTGGAATTTATCGTGGCCGACTCCGGTATTGGAATTCCGGCAGCCGGACTGCCGCATATCTTCGATCATTTTTCACAGGGCGGGCTGGATATTGCAAGAAGATATGGCGGGACGGGACTGGGGCTTGCGATCTGTCACCAGCTGCTGCAGCTTCAGGGTGGTGATATTTCGGTAGAAAGCGAGGAAGGAAAGGGAACGACCTTTCGGTTTCATATCAGTTATGACTTTGAGCCGGCGCCCGCTGGTAAAACACCTGCCGCAACGGTGATGGCGGATTATAGCCAGTGCCTTTCCGGAAAACGTTTTCTCGTGGCGGAGGACAACGAGGTTAACCAGCAACTCATCGATCACGTATTACGCAGAGGGGGCGGGGATGTACAGCTGGCCGGAAATGGCGCCGAGGCGGTGGAATATCTGAAGGCCGGTAACGACTATGATCTGATCATCATGGATCTTCAAATGCCGGTTATGGATGGCTATCAGGCTACACAGGAGATCCGGCGCGGACTCCGGCTACAGATACCCATTATCGCGATGACCGCGACGGCCCTGGTAGGAGAACAGACCCGTTGTTTTGAAGCGGGGATGAATGACTATATGACAAAGCCCTTTGAGTTCGTCGATCTCTACAAACATATTATCCGTCTGCTGGACAGACAGGCGATCTATTCCGAACTTTCTTAGCGGGAGGGCATGTTTAATGGAGGCAAAAGGCTTATTTTTACTTAAAGCCCGAATACATTGTCCCAAACGGCTCTATTCACACGCATGCTTAGATTGCTGGCTGCTCTTGTCATTTGGTTTATGTGCTATTTTCCAGCGGCAGCGCAGCACACTGGTGAGGGATCACCGGAGAATTCGTCGGGCATGAACGTCAAGCTGGCGGATACCAACGGGATAAAAGCCTTGCTGGCGAACGGGAAACGCTATCTAGAAAAGCCTCCGCCGCTGAAAAAAGTTTCGGATACAGCGCTTCTCTTCCTCAACCAGGCCCTCGATCTTAGCAGAGCCAATCATTCGGATGTATGGGAGGCCAGGGTACAGCAATACATCGGGTTGTACTTTTTACGGGATGACGAGACGATCACCCGTGGTAAAAATCATTTTCTCAAGGCAATTGGGTATTATCGTAAAGCCGCTGATAAAAAGGCGGAAGCCGAAGCCTGGAACATGCTTGGAGAAGGCATTCCATTCAGCCCCAGTCAGAACCTTCCCGATAAGGCGCAGTCTTTTGAAAATGCCAGATCCTTATATCATCAACTGAATCACCTGGTAGAATCCACCAACGCGCTGAAGAATATGGCGGAGGTGCATATGTACGAAGATCAGCTGGAGCTGGCTGAAAAGGAATTGTTACAGGCACTGGAAAACTATAAGGCCGCCGGCGTAAAAAAACTTCATTTCACATATGATCTGTTGGCCGAGGTCAGCAAAAGAAAGGTTGATCTTTCAAAGGAACTGTTATACCGGCAGGAAGGCATCCGGTCGATGCTTGCCGCCTCCGATACGGCAATGGCGGATTTCTTTTACTCCAAGTTAGCCCTGGTCTATGCCGACCTGAATATGTATGACAAAAGCGAGGAGTGGATACTCAAATCGCTGGACGTGCTTAAAAAGCGATATTCCTTTGGCGACTACTATGGTGAACTCAGCCTGCTGATCTATGACTATATAAAATCCGGTCAGGCACAGAAGGCCATTGCCTGTCTGGAGAAAACGGTCCGTGAAGTGCCGCCCGAAAATATGGCCCAGAAGGTCGATTGCAACGAGATGTTTGGCAACTGTTATGTCGCATTAAAAGAATATGGCAAGGCTGAGCAGTACTATCTCGCCATGATGAGGGACTATAAGATCACCAGCTTCAGCGGAGATTTCTACAGTACCAACGCGCAGATGGTCACCGATTATATTCATTACTACCAGGCCATGGCTGACTTTTATATCCTTACCGGGAAGTACGCGCAGGCTGGCTATTATGTGAAAAAAGTGCTTGATCTGCCACCTGGTACGGTGAGACCGATCACCCTGTATAAATTCCATTATATGCAGTTCCAGGTGGATTCTGCCACAGGAAGATATATCCCGGCCATCCGGCATTTCGAACTGCACAAAAGGATCAACGACTCGCTGTTCGATGCCACCCGGATGAAACAGATATCGGAACTTCAGGTCAAATACGAGACGCGGGAAAAAGAACAATCGATTGCCGTACTGAAGGCGCAAAGTAAAAGCGAACATGCGGGGCTGCAGAATGTCAGTCTGCAGCGCAATATCACAATCGCGGGTATCGCGATGCTGCTGGTCGTTGCGGGACTGGCTTACAATGGTTATCGCAACAAACAGCGCAGTAACCGGCAGCTGCAGATCAAACAGGAGGAGATCAACAAACAAAACCAATCCCTGCAGCATCTTTTGAAGGAAAAGGAATGGCTGCTGAAGGAAGTGCATCACCGGGTAAAGAATAATCTGCAGATCATCATCAGCCTGCTGAACGCGCAGACCGACTTTCTCGATAATCCCTCGGCCTTGCATGCGATACAGGAAAGCCGCGAACGGATGCAGGCGATTGCGCTGATCCATCAAAAACTTTATCAGCTTGAGCATAGTACGCTGATCAATATACGCTCTTATATACAGGAGCTGGTGTCCTACCTCGAAAGCAGTTTTACTTCGGCCCGCCGGATCTACTTCCACCTGGATATAGAACCGATCAACCTGGACGTGTCACAGGCGGTTCCGCTCGGTCTGATCCTGAATGAGGCCATCACGAATTCCGTCAAATATGCCTTCCCCGAAGGTAAGCACGGCGTGATCTCTGTCTTGCTCGAAAGGGGAGAAGGCGACCATATTCAACTGACTATTGCCGACAATGGCATAGGCTTGCCGCCGGGTTTTGATGTCACGGCAAACAATACGCTTGGGATCAAACTGATCTACTTGTTCACCGAGCAGTTAGAGGGAAAGCTTTCGATCCGGAATGCCGATGGGGTGGAAATAATTTTGTCTTTTACCCAGGAATATTTTGCCGACTCTGTGCTATCCTAACGACTGGCCGTCGTGAATGCCGGCCACGGGGGCTTTCGGATCAGGGGAAGTGCTCCGGCCTGTTTAGCGTACGCTGGTCGCGTCAGACCAGCATGCTGTATAATCCATCCCATAATTGCTGTAATTCCAATCGGGCCTTGCTGGTATTGTCGAGCAGGATGGACTGGAGTCCCAATCCGTCGCCGGTATAAAGGAACAATCTGGCGACCTGATCGTCAGACAAGGAGCTGCGGATCTCGCCCTTTTTTCGCGCGGCGGCAATCACCTTTTTCCACAGCTTTAGTTCGTCCTTCCGCTGGCGGATCAACTGCTCGTTGAAATCGGGCAGGATGCGCATGGCGTCGAAAATAAGGTAGTAGTAATTGATGGAACCGGTTTTTCTTTTCTCTGCGTCTTCGAGTATGGCCTGGTAAAAGGATTGAAGAGAGTCCTGCGGAAAAGCGCTGTAGTCGGTTGTCATTTCGTCGGCCAGAAAATGAGCGATGACTTCGGCAAATACTTGTTCCTTGCTGACAAAATAGTGATAGAGGGCGCCTTTGGAAAATCCGGTCTCATCGACTATCTCCTTCATCGTCACTTCTTTGAAACCCTTTTGCATAAAGAGCCGAAGGCTGCAAAGCAGGATATGTTCCTTGGAATCATTCATAAACCGACCATTTGGTCGGTGAAGATAAAGGATTTTTTAGTTCGTGCAGCACAGTCGGCGGATCAATTGGCCTGAACCGCGGGGGGGCGTCTTTTTTCTCCCGTCAGCACTTTATAGGTGATGATCAGGCTTAGCAGCATACAGACGGCGCCGATCAGGAAATGGACACCGGGAAAATAAAAGGGGGCTTCGTTGGAGGTGAAATAGGCAAAGGTCCCATTCATGATGAGCGGTCCGATAAAAGTGGTAAGGCTCATCAGGCTCGTCAACGCGCCCTGCAGCTCGCCCTGGTGATTGGGCGGCACGTGGACGGAGATCACGGATTGCAGCGCCGGACCGCAGATACCGCCAAGACAATAGGGGACGAGGAACGCAAACATCATCCAGCCTTGTGTCGCAAAGGCGAATAAGACGAGCCCAAGCGTATAGAGCGCTAAACCGATATAGATGCTCTTTTCGTTGCCGATCTTCGGATTGACCGCCCTGGTCAGCCCGGCCTGAACGGCGCCAACCAATACGCCTACTACGGCAAGAGAAATGCCTACTGTCCTTTCACTCCAATGGAAGCGGTAGATCGTAAAGAAGTTCCAGTTGCCCTGAACGGACTGGGAGCCCAGGTAGATCAGGAAGAAGCTGATGGCCAATCCGCCGATCTCGGGGTGCCGGGTAAGGAATTGCAGCGATCCCAAAGGATTGGCACGTCGCCAGTCAAAGGGTCTTCTGTTTTCCTTACTCAGGGATTCGGGTAACAGAAAATAGCCGTAAAGGCAGTTCAGCAGACAAAGAATGGCGGCGGCATAAAAAGGCGCGCGCAATCCCCAGCCTGCCAGCAGCCCGCCAAGCGCAGGACCGAGTACAAACCCCAATCCAAAGGCCGCCCCGATGAGTCCGAAGTTCTTGGCCCTCGATTGGAGATCGGTGCTGACGTCTGCGATATAGGCGGTAGCAGTGGTAAAGCTGGCGCCGGTTATGCCGGCAATGATGCGGCCTATAAAAAGCCAGCCATAAGCGGGAGCCAGGGCCAGAATAATATAATCGATCCCAAAACCCAGAAGGGAAAGGAGCAGGACGGGACGACGTCCATACCTGTCGCTGAGGTTTCCGATAACAGGCGCAAATGCGAACTGTACGAGCGCAAAGACCGATAAGAGTAAAGCGCCGTAAGGACTGGCTTCGTTGACTGGAATACCTTTTAATTTGGCAATAAGGTTGGCCATAACAGGGATGATCAACCCCCAGCCCATCACATCGATAAGCAGGGTGACAAAGATGAATCCAATGGCAGCTTTTCTTGGTGTTTGCATAGGTAACAAACTTAAGGTAATTGCGTCAGAATCGACAAGGTAATTCCGTCATGCTGAGGGGGCGAATCCGTCATTACAGGTTGCCGCTGACCGGCATAGACAAGTGAACTTTGACCATTTGAGTCAAACAGGCCGGGGCGGATCGGGGGTAGCTTTGTAAAAATAGTTAAGCAATGAAACAACTCAAAGACAAAGTAATCGTCATTACGGGAGCCAGCAGCGGTATTGGAGCAGCGGCAGCGCGTAAACTGGCAGCGCTGGACGCAAAGCTTGTACTGGCGGCAAGAAGGGACGAACAGCTAAAGACGCTTGCCGCTGAATTGGGCAGCAATGTTTATTTTCAAAAGACGGATGTGGCCAGACAGGCCGACGTGGATGCACTGATCAGCGAAACGATCCGCCGTTTTGGAAGGGTAGACGTATTATGGAATAATGCCGGGGTAATGCCCCTGTCCTTTTTTGACGAAGGCAAAGTAGGGGAATGGGAGCGTATGATCGATATCAATCTGAAAGGAGTGCTGTATGGTATCAATGCGGTCTTGCCGCATATGTTGGAAAAAGGCAGCGGTCATATCGTCGCGACGTCTTCTGTGCAGGGACATAAGACGCTGCCCGGAACAGGCGTCTATGCCGGGACGAAATTCGCGGTCCGCGCCATCATGGAAACCTTGAGGGAAGAGACGGCGGGTAAGATCAAGGTGACGACGATCTATCCAGGTCTGACGGCGACGGAATTCGGGAATGCGGCGCCAAGCCCTAAGGTCCAGGCGGCCTTTGGGGATTTTGCGCTCTATCCGAAACTGGAGGCGTCGGCGGTTGCGGACGCGTTTATCTATGCGATCAGCCAGCCGGGGAATGTGGCGGCAAACGACATCATTCTCCGACCTGCGGAGCAAACGATTTAAAGAACTAAATTTGGTTTATGCAGCCGCTTAACCCGTTTCATTTCCCTAACATAATCTTCTACTCGAGCGTTCGTAAGGAATACGCACCGGAGGACTATGTCCGGGAGCATGTACTCTGTCATGTGATCCGCGGCGAACTGCGATTTACGGAGGCCGACAAAGATACCGTTGCAACGGCGGGAGAGACCTTTCTATTCCGCCGTAATCTGCTCGTCAAATGCGAGAAGCGGCCTTTGCCCGATGGTCGGTCCTTCCGGATCGTTTATTTTGTGCTGGAGAAAGAATTCCTTTTGCGCTATGCATTAAAGCTGGGTATTAAAAAGACAAGACCTTCTGCACATCATGCGGCTTCGTTGGCGGTCCAACCCAAGCCTTCCTTAAAAGGACTGCTGCAGTCCGTCTATCCCTACTTTGAAACGGGCGAGCCGATATCGCCGTTGATGCTGGAGCACAAGCTGGAAGAAGCGATACTGGCGTTGAAAGAACAGGATGAAGAATTGTTGTACTGGCTGCTTGATTTTTCGCAGCAGGGTAAGGTTGACCTGGGCGAATTTATGCAGCGTAATTTTATGTTCAATGTTCCGATGACAAAGTTCGCAGAGCTGACAGGGCGTAGTCTTTCTACTTTTCAACGCGACTTTCAGCGGATCTTTGGAACAAAGGCCAGTACCTGGCTGTTGAAACGCAGGCTGCAGGCGGCTTATGAGGCGATCTCGCTGCACAATAAAATGCCCGTCGACATTTACCTTGACCTTGGCTTTGAAGACATCGCTCATTTCTCCCGCACCTTCAAACAGGAATTCGGGATCAATCCTTCTGCATTGCATAAGCGGGCCGGCTGAGGTTTACTCTGTGGGAGCGATACGATAGCTTTTTCCCCAATTCTCCATAGATAGGACGATAGGAACCAGTGTCCGACCAATTTCGGTCAGCTGGTATTCCGTGCGCAGCGGAACTTCGCATTCTGCCGCCCGACAGTACCGGACAGTTGGACGGATTAAATAGATATCTTCGTCAGGATGAAAAACATTCTTGCCCTGACGATTGCATTGCTGCCGCTGCTTTCCGGTGTATCCGGTTATGCCCGGCCTGCTAATTTCACTGATGTCCGGCCCGCTGATTCGGCTGATGTCCCGACGCCTTTGGTTCGGCACTCCCGCCTTTCTTCCGGTTTGCCGCATTTTGTTTTGCCCGAAGCTCCTTTGTCCAGTGACCCTGCGCCGACTCCCTGGCATGCCAATTGGATTGCCGTTCCGGGCGGCGATGGCCGCGACTATGGGGTCTATTATTTCCGGAAGCGTATCGAGCTGGCCAGCAAACCCGATAGTTTTCTTGTCCATGTATCAGCCGACAACCGCTATAAATTATTTGTAAACGGAACCCTGGTATCGCTTGGCCCTGCCCGCAACGATACCTATCACTGGAACTATGCCACGGTCGATCTTGCGCCTTTTCTGACGGCTGGCAAAAACGTCGTCTCGGCCATCGTTTGGAATGAGGCCGACCAGCGGCCAGAGGCGCAAATCAGTGTGCGTACTGCTTTTATCGTGCAGGGCAATTCTGCCGCCGAGGAAATCCTGAATACCGACAACCACTGGAAGTGTTTTCGCGATGAGGCGTATCAGCCGCTGGCCGGCTTTTTTGCGGCCAGCAGGGGAGAGTTTGTCGACCGGAATAAATCGGTCAATCACTGGATGGAGATCGGATTCGACGACAGCGGCTGGGCGAATGCAGGACAGCTCTTTGGCGGTTCTCCAAAGGGCCTTTCCGATGGCCTGGGCTGGATGCTGGTGCCTTCAAAACTGCCCCCGATGGAGATGACGTATCAGCGGATTCCCGTTGTTCGCAAGACTTTGGGGCTTACGCCGCCCGCTGGATTTCCTTTAGAGAAGACTGCTGTTACGATCCCTGCGAATACGACGGTCACCTTCTTACTCGACCAGACTTATCTGACGAACGCCTATCCGACACTGGTTTTTAGCAAAGGCGCTCATGCCGGTATTTCGATCCGCTATGCCGAATCGCTGGTCAAGGAGTTTACGCCCTATGGGCCGCGTAAGGGAAACCGCAACGATGTCGAAGGGAAGATCTTTTCGGGCCGGGAAGACAGTGTGCTCTCCGATGGCACTTCGGGTCAGACCTATACCACGTTGAACTTCCGGACCTACCGCTATATCCAGCTGCTGGTGCAGACGAAAGACGAACCGCTGGTGCTGGAAGATATCTATGGGACTTTTACCGGTTATCCTTTCCACTCGCCTTCCACTTTTACTACCGACAATGCCGAGATAAAAAAGATCCTTGAGATCGGCTGGCGCACCGCCCGTCTCAACGCCTGGGAGACCTATACCGACTGCCCGTACTACAAGCAGCTGCAGTATATCGGTGATACGCGGGTACAGGCTACGATTACCTATTTCAACAGCGCTGACAACCGGCTGCCCCGCAATGCGATCGAGCTGATGGACCAGTCGCGGCTGACGGATGGCGTCACGATGAGTCGTTTTCCGACTCGCAGTACGCAGATCATCTCGCCTTTTTCTTTGTGGTATATCGGGATGCTGCATGACTACTGGATGTATCGCGGCGACAATCGTTTTATCGGCGATAAGCTGCTTGGGGCAAGGGCTATCTTAAACTTTTTTAGTCAGTTTCAGGAGGCCGACGGATCCTTAAAGAACACGCCTTACTGGACCTTTGTCGACTGGGCCGGCGGAACGGGCTGGTCGGTGGGCGCTCCGCCAAAAGGCGGGGATGGAGCTTCGGCTATCCTCGACCTGCAGCTGCTTTGGGCCTATGAATGGGCTGCTGATATGGAGCGTCATCTCGGCGTAGGCTATTATGCTGACCTTTATACACAGAAGGCGGCTTTGCTGAAGTCGACGATCCAACACAAATACTGGAATGCTGCCCGCGGGCTCTATGCCGATACAAAGGAACAGAATACCTTTTCACAGCACGCCAATTCGCTGGCGATTCTGACGGGTATGCTTGACAAGGCGGGTATGAATAAAGTTGGAAAGCTGATGCTTTCCGATAGCACGCTGACGCAATGCACGATCTATTTCAAATACTATCTGCACCAGGCCTTGGTTCGCGCGGGTCTTGGGGATGGGTATATCAACTGGCTGGGGATCTGGCGCAAGAACATAGAGTGGGGGCTGACGACCTGGACGGAAGACTCGAACGTAGACTTTACCCGCAGCGACTGTCATGCCTGGGGAAGCAGTCCGAATATCGAGTTCTTCCGCACCGTTCTGGGAATCGACAGCGATGCGCCTGGTTTTGCCGTTGTCAGGATCGAGCCGCATCTCGGATCGCTGACAGACGTCTCAGGCGCTATTCCGCATCCGAATGGGAAGGTGGCTGTCAGTTATAAATTAGAAAAAGGCAAGTGGAGGATCGCTGTGGATATGCCGACGCAGACCACGGGGGTTTTTGTGTGGAAGGGACAGCCTTATCCGCTGAAGGCCGGCGAGAACCGGTTTGCGTTTTAAGGGCGTGGACGCCTGCGGGTGTTCACGCAATGCCTCTTTTACGATCCGCAGTCGATCCTGGCGCTTATGACCCACGGTTATCAAGTTTCCTGGTTGCCCTATCACACGCCTGGTACGCCGTTGTGCCCCGTGCCGTCACCGGGACGCTGAACGTGGATTGGCGATTGGTGCTCCACTCGGGTTTCGCTGCCGCTTTAGCGTCAGGCGGCGCCAGGTACATTACCCGCTACAGCGTCAGGCGACGCCGGGCACGCTACCCGCGCGGATCGAGGCTGATTTCCGTTTGCGATGTCCATCCGGGTTATTTCAGATCCGGAACAGGGAATACATAGCCGCCAAACAGAATGAACGACCAGATCAATGTCCAGATGATATTGAAGAGTTGGGCGGTGGTAAACGTCAGCGCCGGACGTCCTCCCTGTATCTTTACGAGGTCGGTGAATCGGGCTTCCAGACCTATACAGATAAAGGCGAGCGCAAACCATACCGTACGCAGTCCATTCAAAGAAGGGGCGATGCTCTTGACGGTAGCGGGCGACAATACAAAGGAGAATAGCAGAGAGGTAGCGATAAACCCAAGCACAAACTTTGGAAACCGTTCCCAGACGACTTTAAAGCTGGGTGCTTCCGACTGCACTTTTACGCCGGCGATATTTTGTGTACCCTTGGGTTTCCTGTAAGCCCACCAGACGGCGATAAAGAACGCCGCCACACCTATAAATACATTCTGCGAAAACTTTGCGATCACCCCAGCTTTAACCGCGGCGGAGCTGACCATCTGACCGGCTGCGGCAACCGATGCCGTAGTGTCTAGTGTACCGCCCAGCCACGCGCCGCCGACGATCTCGGGGATATGAAAGGCTTTGATGATCCAGGGTTGTAGCAACAGCATTGGGAAGGCCATCAGCAGCACGAGCGTCGTGACATA
>JAATGQ010000163.1 GCA_015654595.1 Chitinophagales bacterium
AATCACGATACCCAGCCGCTCCAGGCACTGGAAGCGCCGATAGAGCCCTGGTTCAAACCACTGGCTTATGCGCTCCTGTTATTAAGGTCCACGGGTTATCCCTGTGCATTCTATCCCGACCTTTATAGCGCCAAGTATACCGATAAAGGCGGAGACGGCAAGGACTACGAGATCTATATGCCGGTGGTAGAAAACATCGAGAAACTGCTCCAAGCCCGGAAGAAATTTGCCTACGGCGCTGAACGCAACTACTTCGACCACCCTAATTGTGTCGGGTGGGTCCGGGAAGGGGACGACGCCGTTCCTGGTTCCGGCTGCGCCGTGTTGTTGAGCAATGGCGATGAAGGATTCAAGGTCATGGAACTGGGTAAAAAGCAGGCCGGCAAGACCCTTATCGATTGGCTTGGCAAACGCAAAGAAAAAGTTAAACTCGACGAAAACGGTAAAGGCGAATTTCACGTAGATGGTTGTTCTGTGGCCGTCTGGGTTCCCGGGGAATAGGTCAGCCGCATCCAGCTGCCTTGAGGGTCATCTGGATATGTCTACAAAGAACGTAGATTTGAACTATGAAAACGGCGATCAAAAAGTTTGCAATCGATCTGCGTATCCGGGTAGGATACGGAACAGCCTTTTTTCTGCTCCTTTCATCTTACCTGCTGACCCTGTATGCCAACTCCGAATTGCTGAAACAGGCTCGCCTGGTCGATCATTCCGACAAGGTAATCAATGGTGTCGAAGCGCTGGCATCCAGCCTTAAAGATGGCGAGACGGGTTTCAGAGGGTACCTGCTGCTTGGAGACCGCCATTTTCTGGCGCCGTACCTGGACAGTAAAACCAGAACAGACTCCGTCTATTCCGTTTTGTTACGGGAGACAGCTGTCGATCAGATAGAACACTCCGAGCTCGCCACCCTCAAAAGGCTGATCGATAAGAAATACGAGCTGATGGCGCAGGGCATCACCTTGTTCGACCATCAGTCCCTTCCCTTATCCGATACCCTGCGGATAAGGGAATTCTTCGGGATGGAGTTGATGAACCATATCCGTTCTTCCGTGCAGCAGGTCCAGCTTACCGAGCAAGGTCAGCTTGCGGACCGGCTTGAAGAAATGACCACCCGTTACCGGACGCTCAACAATGTTATCCTGATGTCATTGGGTCTGGCTATTCTGATGGCGCTGTTCGGCTACTATACCTATGCCCATGAAAACAAGGCCAGGAGGATTGCCGATGAACGCGTCTCCGATTTTCAGAAGCAGCTTCAGGAAAGAATAGAAGATCTTGACAAGGCGAACAAGGAGCTGATCCAGATGCGCAGCATCGAAAAATTCGCCGCTACCGGCCGCATCGCCCGGACAATTGCCCATGAGGTACGCAACCCGCTGACCAATATCAATCTGGCGGTGGAGCAGCTGCAGTCCGAACTCATCAATGCCAAAGCAGAGAGCGCCGACCAGCTGCTTGAAATGATCACCCGTAACAGCGCCCGTATCAACCTGCTGATCACTGACCTGCTCAACTCCACCAAGTTTACCGAATTGGTTTACAAACGCGTTTCCGTCAACCAGCTGCTGGATGAGACCCTCGAAGGGGCGATGGACCGTATACATTTGAAAAATATCAGCGTCGTAAAAAATTATTCCGACGGTATCTGCGATATCGCCGTCGATGTGCAGCGTATAAAAATAGCTTTTCTAAACCTGATCGTCAATGCCGTCGAAGCAATGGAAGACGGTGGTGGGATCCTGCAGCTGTCGACCTTCAGCAAAGACGACAAATGTGTCGTTACTATCGCGGATAATGGGCCGGGGATCGACGAAGAATCCGTTTCGAGGATCTTCGAGCCTTATTTTACCAGTAAATCCAAAGGCACGGGTCTGGGATTGACGAATACCCAGAATATCATCCTCAACCACAATGGTCATATAAGCCTGGAAAGCAAAAAAGGAAAGGGAACTACGTTTACGATCCAACTCAATTTCGCGTAGGCCGTTCGTCATCCGGACGGATTATGGCCATAATAAAAACGCCTCCCTTCAAAGAAGAGAGGCCTCAATACTATAACATCACAGGCTATGCGCTGCGTATAACGCGCAGTAAAAATGCGATCAATGCGATGACCAGCAATACGTGAATGATCCCTCCGGCGTGGTATCCCAAAAAGCCGATCGCCCAGATGACAACCAGGACTACGGCAATGACATACAATAGATTACCCATTGTTTCAATTTTTAAAAGTTAGAAGTTTTAAGTATCTTCCTATAAGATAAAAAAAGCCGGCCAGGTACAAACAGAAAGAAAACGTCCTTTTTTTGGGGAACTTGGGGGAATACTGAGCAATCACATCCACATCCGGTCTTAAAAGAAACTACATCGCAAAAGCAAGCCGGCCCGCGGCATCCGAGCTGTATAGCTTATCGATCGCGTCATTGATCATTTTCCTGTTCAAAGGCTTCGCCACGAAGAGATCTACGCCTCCATCGTACGCCTGCTTCCGCTCGGATGCGCCATCGTGCGCCGTGATCATGATCACCTTTATCTCAGGATAATTCCGTTTTACATATGGAATGAAGTCCAGGCCATATCCATCCGGTAGATGGTTGTCCAGGACAAGCAGGGCCGGGGTATCAGTCTGAAGAGCGATGACTGCATCGGAAAGAGAATTCACAAAACCGGTACGAAAATTCCGTTGTTTCAACATTCCGCTCAGTAAATAACAAATATCCAGTTCATCGTCTACGATCAAGACTTTATTACTGTCTGTCATCATAATTGTTTCCACTTAACCTACATTTTTAAAAACCTAACAATTTTACATAACAGAATAATTACAATTTTATTGCCATACAAAATTTAGGCAGCGCCAGGCATTAAAATCGCTTTCCCGAGCTTTTAATGGGGAGACCAGGCAATATTTTGTAATTTTGAAACGAGTCACGTTCCTCAAGTTGGGGAATATTATCCCCAAGCTTCCTGCTTAAACCGGTTCTGCAAGGCATAAAAATTTGGCAAGGGTTTTAGAATATAGTGAGTATACAGATAATTAGTTGATTGATCCCTTTTTATGCTTTTTCGAGTAACTTTAATTAGAAAAATTGAATTATGAAGCGAATTCTGATCATCGATGACGATATGGATATGTGCAATTTGTTAGGCCGCTTTTTGCAGAAAAAAGGATATGAAACAGAAGCAAGCCACAGTGGTAATAAAGGAATTGCAAAGTTCAAAGAATCCAAATTCGACGTCGTGCTCTGTGATTTCCGTTTGGGCGACAAAGAAGGAAGGGAAGTGCTGAAGGAGATCAAGCAGCTGGATCCTTATGCCATTGTCATCATCATTACCGGCTATTCTGATATCAAGACGGCAGTCGATGTCATCAAGGCCGGCGCATTCGACTATATCACCAAGCCGCTGATCCCGGAAGAAGTATTAAATGTGATCAGCAGAGCGCTTCAGCAGTCGCCTGAGGGGGCCGACGCGCCCAGGCCAGCCGCTGCTGTTCAGGCTGCCCGCAAACCTGGTAAATCCTCCGGCGAAGACGATTACCTCGTTGGTCAGGCTCCTGCGACCCGTGAGTTGTATCGTCAGGTAGAGCTGGTGGCGCCGACCAATTACAGTATCATCCTTTATGGGGAAAGCGGCACAGGTAAAGAGGTGATCGCCCGTACCATTCATCAGCATAGCGCACGTAAAGACAAGCCTTTTATCGCGATGGACTGCGGTACGCTTTCCAAGGAACTCGCCGGAAGCGAACTCTTTGGGCACGTCAAAGGCGCGTTTACAGGTGCACTTTCCGATAAGGAAGGGCATTTTGAACTGGCCAACGGGGGCACACTCTTCCTCGATGAGGTTGCCAACCTTTCTTACGAGATACAGGCCGCCCTGCTGCGTGTTATCCAGGAAAGAAAATTCAAACGCGTCGGCGGTACAAAGGAAATGGAAACCGACGTCCGCATTATTGTCGCCTCAAACGAAAACCTGCAGGAAGCCTATCGCAAGGGTAAGTTCCGCGAAGATCTGTTCCATCGCTTCAACGAATTTTCTATTGTATTGCCGGCCTTCCGCTATAGAAAAGAAGATATTCCGCTGTTCGCCAATTTCTTCCTTGAAAAGTCAAACAGGGAGCTCAACAAAGAAGTAGAAGGTTTCGAACCGGAGGTCATGCAGATCTTCCTCAATTATCCCTGGCCGGGAAACCTCCGCGAATTCCGCAACGTCATCCGCCGTGCTGCGCTGCTCACCAACTCTGGTCTGGTCAATGCCAGGGTGCTGCCCGCTGAGATCGTCGACGTACACGGATACGGAAATCAGTTTACCTTGCAGACGGAGACCCCTGTTGTTCCTCAGCAACATCATCCTATCGCACACAAGGAGACTGACCTGAAGAATGCGGCGGCCCAGGCCGAGTACGACACGATCATGAATGTCCTCAAGCAGGTGAATTATAACAAATCAAGAGCGGCAGAGATCCTCAAGATCGATCGCAAAACGCTCTACAATAAGATCAAGAGTTATCAGCCCTAACAGATCAGTATACGCTTACAACTGCCGCTGTGCGCTGGGGATAAGAACGCCGGCGTATCAGTATACGCTTACAACAGCCTGAAAACTGGTATGCGCACTAAAATAACCCAGCGCCCCATTACTAATATTGGTATTGGGGTTTGCGGGTGATTCTGCTGCCTGTATCCCATTGTTGCTGATAACATTCGTCAGCGTATAGTAGTAGTTGTAAATGTTCCTGTCGATACAATTCATGGTCAGCAAAAGCGTATCGCCCAGCCTGAGATAGTTGCTGTCATTGATCAGCGGGTCCTGGATATACCGGCCGTCGGAGAGTCTGTCTTCCAATACAAATATGTCTGAAAGCGCACGTCCGTTCACCGTCTCCATGAACTGATAGTAATTACCCAGTCCCACGGGGTCGTGAAAGTAAACCACGGCATTGATCCCTCTTTTGCCGTCCAAATCGATATTGCCTTGAAAAGTAATAGAATCCAGCGGTACGGCTGTCGGCATTTGGGAGACTGCCGAATAGGATTGTCCATCCACCATCACATCCAAGCGGTAGACATGCTGCGGCATCCCCAGCAGCACTTTATTGACATAGATACCGGAGTCCTTTTCCTTTAAGAGGTAGGAGCGTCCCGTCGTGCTGTCGGTGATGTGCACTGTTGCGCCCGTCACCGCAGGAAAGGTATTGTCGGCAGCAAAGCTTACCAATCTCGTGATCTTAACCTGTGCATTCTCTCCGTCATTGGTTACGTTGCCCTGGATGACGATTTGCGAAGCAGCAGTGTTCAGATCCACGTGAATCACTTTCTTACAGGCCCAGCAGGCCCATATTAAAATCCCCGACAACAGTATATATCGGCCAGCAATCATAATTATTATTTGCCGCAGGACAGTGGACTGGCGGTCGATCTGCCAGATGCCTTTTATTTACCGAACAGCATTTCCAGTAGCGGGTCGTTGTAGTCCCTGCAAAAACCCAGAATATTGGGCAGTTGGGGAAACTCGCTCTTTTCGTGCATGGTCGTCAGCACTATGCATCCCATCCCCGCATTATACGCGGCCTCCACGCCTTTTGGCGCATCTTCGAATACGACGCAGGCCGAAGGGGCTACGCCGAGCGCTGCAGCAGCCTTTAGAAAAGTCTCCGGATGCGGTTTGCTGATCAGCACGTCGTCAGCCGTGACAATGGATTTAAAATAATGCCTGATCGAAAGGTTGTCCAATACAAAGTCAACATTAAAAGGGATCGCAGCCGTTCCTATCGCCATCGCGATATGTTCCTTTTCTGCCCTGGCCAGGAAACTGTCCAATCCGTCAATCAATTTCAGATGAGGTAAAAAGGCCTGCTGATAGTTCTTTTCCTTTTTCATCGAGATCGCATCGACTTCGGCCGTTGTAAATTTACCTTTTCCAAAAATACGATCCAATACCTCGGCATTCTTTCCGTACATCTCCTTCTTTACCTGCTGGCGTGTCAAGCCTGCCTTCAATTCCTCATTCAGGATATCATACCAGGCTATATTGTGAAATTCCATGTCATCGATCATCGTTCCGTTCATGTCGAAAATAAAGGCTGCGGCTCGGCTCATATTGCTTAATACTTTGAACAACGAAGATAACCCATTTCGGGAGCAGGGAATTGCTACAGTTTTATTAATTTACCGGAATGAAGTCATATAACTGGGGGATCATCGGACCGGGTAAGATCGCGCAAAAGTTTGCTACGGCCCTCCCCATTGCCGGTAATGCCCGGCTTGCCGCCATTGCGTCGCGCGACAAGACGCGGGCCGACGGATTTGCCGCTCTTCATCCTGTCGACAGGATCTATGACGATTATGCGGCTCTTGCGTCCGATCCGGCCATAGATGCGGTTTACATCGCTACGCCGCATGGCTTCCATGCAGAACACGCGATGCTTTGTCTGCAGCAGGGAAAAGCCGTGCTCTGCGAAAAGCCCATGGCTCTCTCCGCCCGTCAGGTTACCGAAATGACCCAGGCTTCCAACCAGCACAATGCCTTTCTGATGGAGGCCATGTGGACCAGGTTTATACCCCTGATGGACAAGATCATGACCCTGCACGCGGACGGCGTCATCGGCAGTCTGCGTTATATCCGGGCGGATTTTGGCTTTGCTGCTCCCTTCAATCCCGAGGGCCGGCTTTACAATATGCGGCTTGGCGGCGGGTCCCTTCTTGACATTGGCATCTATCCCCTTTTCCTTTGTCTGCAGCTGCTGGGGATCCCCGATACTATTACGGCCTCCGGTCATCTGGCGGAAACGGGCGCCGATATCGTTTGTCACGCTTTACTGGGCTATAACGATGGCCGCTCTGCCGTGATCAGCAGCAACCTCACCTGTCAGACGTCACTCACCGCCGAAATCGCCGGAACCGCAGCGCAGATCAGGATCCCAACCCCCTGGTATAAGAACGACCGTCTGTCCCTGCTGATTCCGGGTCAGGATGAGCAACTGATCCAGGTGGAACCGATGATAAATGGATTTGAATACCAGATCCGGGAAGTACAGCGCTGTCTGGCGCTGGGTTTAACTCAAAGTCCGCTGCTCCCGCATTCGTTTACGCTGGCGATGGCCGAGACGATGGATGCGATCCGGCGGCAGCTCGGGGTTCGTTATCCGACGGAGTAAATTTGCAGGGCGGCCGGGGGAGTTGTGGGCCGGGGATGCTGGGCGGTTGGGGGATGGGTGGGCGCGATGGTTGGTTGGCGGTTTCCCGGGGGGGCTGTAGGGGGCGGTTGGGG
>JAATGQ010000185.1 GCA_015654595.1 Chitinophagales bacterium
AAAAACCGCATAATTTTAAAGATCAATCATCAACTACTATATGAGAATCCTTTCCGTCATTCTTCTGTTGTCCGTCGCAATCACCCGGATCCAGGCCCAGGTATCCCCCGAACCTTATGTCCCCTGCCAGGAAATGCCCCATTTGATGGAAACCTTCCGCGCGGATGAAGAGGCCGTCATCCGATTCTATACTTCGAGCTTTTATGGCACAAGGTATGGACGCGGCTCGGCGGAAAGCGGCTCTCCCGAAAAGAGGACAAGACTGGTCGGTCTTTATAACGAATACCTCGGAAAGCTGGATCAGTTGGATTTTAACAGCCTGCCGCAGGAATGCAAGGCAGACTGGATCCTTTTTCAGCGGCAGCTAAAGGAAAAGCTACGCAGCGCCGCGCAGGACTCCATACGCTATGCACTCCTAAAACCCTGGCTGCCTTTTTCGGATTCGATCTATGCAATAGAAAAGCTCCGCCGGCGCGGACATCCGTTGAATGCAGCCGGTCTGGCAAAGAACTGGTTCAACTATAGCCTTCAGCTGTCTGCGCTGAAGACAAAGCTAAAAGAGGACAAAATGCTGGACCAGGAATCGATCTATGCCGCACAGCTGTTGATCGATGATCTTCGTAGGGCTATTGGCAGCATACACGAATTTTACAATGGTTATGACCCGCAGTACACCTTCTGGATGCCGCTGACCTATAAAGGGCTGGACTCGGCCTTAATCGCCTACGAAGGCGCATTCAAAAGCAAGAACGCTGGATTTGCGCCTGCGGATGGCAGCGGCATCAGCGGACATCCTATCGGCCGCGACGAACTCGTCCGGCAGCTGCAATATCAGATGATCTCTTATTCTCCGGAAGAGCTGATCGACATCGCCAACAAGGAATTTGCCTGGTGTGATGCAGAGATGCTGAAAGCGTCCCGGGAAATGGGCTTTGGCGACAAATGGAAAGACGCGCTGGAAAAGGTCAAGAATAGTTATGTTCCGGCCGGCGAACAACCGGAAATGATCCTCGGCTTGTATAATCAATCGGTCGACTTTATCAAAAAACACGATCTGATCACGATCCCGCCGCTCGCCGAAGAGACCTGGGGAATGGTCATGATGACGCCGCAGCGGCAACTCGTCAACCCCTTCTTTACCGGCGGCGAAGAGATCAGCATCTCCTACCCTACCAATACGATGGCCCACGATGATCAGCTGATGAGCATGCGCGGCAACAATCCTCATTTCTCGATGGCAACAGTACACCACGAGCTGATCGCAGGGCACAACCTGCAGGCTTTTATGAACAGGAGATACCGTACCTACCGCGATTTCGATTCGGGCTTCTGGACAGAAGGCTGGTCACTTTACTGGGAGCTGCTGCTTTGGGACTTTCAATTCCCAAAGACGCCGGAGGATCGTATCGGATTCCTTTTCTGGCATATGCACCGCTGCGCCCGGATCATCTTCTCGCTGAACTACCATCTCGGAAAATGGACGCCCCAGCAGTGTATCGACTTTTTGGTCGACCGTGTAGGACACGAGCGGGCGAATGCTGCCGGCGAAGTCAGACGATCCTTCGAGGGACACTATGATCCCTTATATCAGCTGGCTTATCTTACCGGCGGCCGGCAATTCTATGCACTCAAACATGAGCTCGTCGACAGCGGTAAGATGAGTTACCGGCAGTATCACGATGCTATTCTGCAGCTGAATGCAATGCCTATCGAAATGATCAGGGCCATCCTGACACAACAACCCCTCACAAAAGATTTTAAAACCAAATGGCGCTTTTATGACCATAGCGTAAAATAAATTTTAAGCCCTTTGCAAAATCCTGGAAGAGTCGGTTAAATTTTATGAATTGACCGACTCTTCTTCATTCTACTTTTAACCAGACTTATCCATTAACCAACCATCACATAAATGCTGCCGATATCCTTCTGGCAGTAATTGACGTCTATCCCTGGCCGATACAAAACATCATGTTTCGATCGCATCAAAGATCGAATCCCATTTCTATTTACCAAACTAATCTAAACATGAGAAAATTCTCGTTTGGAAAGCTACTGCTTTCATGCCTCTTCATTTGTCTCGCCTCATGGGTCCAGGCCCAATCCCTGCAAAAGATCAAAGGCAGGATCACAGACAGTACAGGCGCCCCTATCGCCGGCGCCAGCATCCAGTTAAAAGGAAAGTCCAAGACGGTATCGAGCGCGCAGGATGGCAGCTTCTCGATCAATGCCCCCTTGCAGGGAGTGCTGAGGATCACAGCCATCGGCTTTACGCCAAAGGAAATCTCCATCGTCAGCAATACGGAACTATCCATCACGCTGCTCGTCAACGACCGATCGATGGATGAAGTCGTCGTCACGGCTCTTGGCGTAAAACGCGAAAAAAGAAATCTTACCTTCTCGAGCCAGGAGATCAAAGCCGCGGACATTGTCAAAGCGCAGGAACCCAATCTGCTGAACACGATGTCCGGCAAGGTCGCCGGCGTTCAGATCGCGTCGACCTCCGGCGCTCCTGGTGCTTCCTCTTCGATCATCATCCGCGGTATGACGTCCATTACCGGAGACAACCAGGCGCTGATCGTACTGGACGGCGTTCCCATCAACAATGACGAAACAGACGGTGGAGGCGACGGCGGAGCCGGTAACAACCGTCTCGCAGATATAGATCCTGCTATCGTCGAAAACATCAACGTGCTGAAAGGAGCTGCCGCCACTGCGCTTTATGGCTCCGCCGGCGCCCGCGGCGTAGTGCTGATCACGACAAAAAGCGGCTCTCGAAGCAGTAAGCCCGTTTTTACGCTGTCCTCCAGCGTCTCAGAAGAAACGCCCAACTATGCTCCCAGACAATATAAATACTCCTTGGGTACGGGCGGTCTTTATGCGACTGGCACCGGCTCCGGCGTAATGAGCACCTCCTGGGGCGCCCTGATGGATACGCTTTATATAAATGGAGTAAAAGCTCATGTAATAAAACCCGACAGGGAATTCTTCCAGACGGGTGTCACCAATAACAACACGATCAGTGTTTCCGGCGGCAACCCGCTTTCCAGTTATTTTATCTCCTATTCTTACTATGACCAGAAAGGTACAACACCTTATACTTCCAATGACAGACATAGCCTGTTCACGAAGTTCTACAACCAGATCACGCCAAAGCTCTCCGTCACCAGCGAACTTACGTACTCCAATAATCTTGACCATCTCCAGAATCAGGGCTATGGTACAACCAACCCCATAATGCAGGTCTACCCGGCGCCTGTTTCTTATGATATGAAAGACTATCTGAACCCGGACGGCACACAACGGATGTACAGGAACTCGCGGGATAACCCCTACTGGCTGCTGCACAATGTCGGAAATGTTTCAAAGGTCAACCGTTTCCTGCCCGTAGTCAATGTTGTATATACCCCCTTATCCTGGCTTTCGCTGACCGAAAGGATCGGCGCAGATATTTATTTCGACCGGTTCAACGGACACGTCAATACCGGCAGCGTGGCTTACTCGACCGGCAAACTATGGAGCAACACGGAGAATTTCGCACAGTATAACCACGACTTCATCGCCCAGGCCAGAAAACAGTTCGGGAAATACAACGTATCCTTTCTCGTTGGGAACAATATCTTAGCCCAGCATTCGGGCTATACCAATGCCATCGGCACGGGGCTGGCAAGATCTGGCTATTACAATATGGCCAGCAGCTCCGCCACCACCTATACGGAATCGGACTACGACAAACGCAAAATAGGCTTTTATTCACAGGCCGAGATCGACTACCAGCGCTTCCTGGTCTTCTCTCTGAGCGGCCGCTATGACGGCAGTTCGGTCCTGAAAAAGGAATGGTATCCTTATGGATCGGCGGCGATGGGCTTTATCTTCTCCGAACTGCTTGACGGAGGGATCAGGAACATCATGAGCTTTGGTAAGGCCCGCATCTCCTACGCCGTTGTAGGGAATGATAATGTCGATGCCTATAGAAACCAGACGGCTTATGTACAATCCACCACCGGCAACCTGGTCTGGCCCTATAATGGCCAGAACGGCTTCCTGCTTAATTCGGAAGAAGGCAACCCTAACCTGAAGAATGAACTGCAGAAGGAATTCGAAGTGGGACTGGAAACAAAATTCTTTAACAACCGCATCGGCCTCGAAGCCTCTTACTACCAGAGAAGAACCAGCAATGGACTGGTAGACGGCGCATCCTTAGCCGCTTCTACGGGCTATTCCTCCACCACGCTCAACTCGGCAAAGATCAATACCAACGGTCTGGAAGTCCTGCTGAGCGGAACACCCATCAGAACAAAAGACATCTCCTGGGATATCGTCGTCAACTACTCCATATTCAGCAACGTAGTGAAGGAAGTAGCGCCGGGTCTGGACGCCACGGAGATCGGAGAAACCTATGCCCTGAAAGGAAAGCCCTACGGTATGTTTTACGGTAACAAGTACGCCCGCGATGCCAAAGGGAATATCCTTGTATCTTCCTCGGGTCTGCCGGATATTGCCACCGACAACGGCTACCTCGGAACCATCACGCCCAACTGGACAGGCGGTATCACCAACGAATTTCATTACAAACAATTCTCCTTCAGCTTCCTGATCGATACCAAACAAGGCGGCGAAATGAACAATACGGACGAACGCTACGATATGTATTATGGTTCTTCCAAATTCACAGCCAACCGCAATCCCATCGTCGTAAAAGGGGTGGTGGACGACGGCTCCGGCAAGGCGAATACGACACCGGTGGCGGCGCAGACCTACTACCAGACGATCTCCAATGTGCTGGAAGCCTATATGCAGAAGACCTCCTATGTCAAACTGCGCAACCTGAGCTTCAGCTATGCGATGAACAAAGCCGAACTGTCAAAAATGCCCTTTAAGGAAGCGATCTTCACCGTGACCGGCCGTAATCTCTGGATCCACCACGACGCTGGTTTCACCGGTTCGGATCCGGAATCCACCAACTCTTACGGGGTCGCTCAAGGCAATACGGGTTTGTATGCTTATGCACCTCCTACATCAAAATCGATCGGCGTTTCTGTAAAACTGACGTTCTAAGGCTAAATCAAAAAGAATTATAATGAGAAAATTATCAATAGCATTTTGTCTGTTCCTTGCAGCAGCATCACTGCCCGGCTGCAAAAAATTTCTGGATGTGAATCATGATCCCAATAACCTTACCGACGCATCGGAGGACCTGATCCTTTCTCCTGTCGAAGAAACGATAACAGCCCAGATAGACGGGGGAACGGGTTCGATCTGTATCAACTACTGGATGCAGAACATGGCCAACAACCAGCCTACGCCGAGCGACGTCAGCTACGTTGTGACCAACCAGTACTTCGACGATTCCTGGGGCTGGACCTACACCACCGTCCTGAACAACCTTCATACGATGAATGCCGAAGCCCTTTCGAATGGAAACCCCGGTTATGCTGCTATCGCAAAGATCCTGACGGCCTATTCGCTCGGTTATGCCACAGACGTCTGGGGCGATGTCCCATACACGCAGGCCTTTCAGGGTACAAACAAATTAACGCCCGTCTATGATCCCCAGGAATCGATCTATAAGACGATCCAAAGCCTGCTCGATAGCGCCATCACCGAAGCCTCAGCGGGTACAGGGAAGGCGCCGGGCTCTGACGACTTCTTTTACGCCGGAGATATGGCCAAATGGACGAAGCTGGCTTATAGCCTCAAGGCCCGTTACTATATGCACCTGACAAAGGCGCCCGGTTACGATGCGACTGCGCAGTCCAACCTGGCCCTGCAGGCCCTGGCCAACGGTATGACCACCTATGCGGATGACTGTTCTTTCGCCTATGCCGGCTCCACCACCTCGTCTGCAAAATGGTATTGGAACTTCTACAACCAGACGACGGCAACGCTGTGCTCCACCTATGTCGACAGTCTTAAATCACGCAATGATCCCCGCATCGCTCAGATATGCAACACAGCCGCAAACACCGGTCTCTATACGGGAATAACGATCGGAACAACCGGTAACCTGTTTGACTTCAGTACCGGCGGCCTTTTCTATTGCAACACAAATTCCAATGGTTATGTATTCAGCGCGGATGAAGCCCTGTTCTTAAAGGCAGAAGCTACCTTCAGGGTCTCCGGCGCCAGCGCGGCCAGCCCGATCTATCGTACCGCCATCACCAACAATTTCCTGAAGCTGGGTATCGACACGAACTCGACAGCAGCGCAGGCTTACCTGACAGCAAGAGGAGCATTGACAGATGCGAACGCGCTGCAACGGATCATCGAAGAAAAAACAACCGCCAACTGGTTTAGTAATGAGAACTGGGTCGACTGGCGTCGCACGGGATACCCGAAACTGACTGTACTGCCCTCCAGCGTGGGCGCGGCGGTCAGCGAGATCCCAAGAAGGTTCCTTTATCCTCAAAATGAACTGACCTCCAATCCGCAATCCATCCAGAACGCCAAGATCACCGATCGCGTCTGGTGGGATGCGCAATAACAAATGCTCAAGTAAGAAAGAAGAGAACCGCTGTTTAGCGGTTCTCTTCTTTTATAACATAAGTGGCCACGGCCCCCGCATTCAGCGAAGTATGCAGCTTTTCCTTCTGTAAGTCGACAGTAAACGTCTGCGCCGCAGTACTATTGTTCAGAACGATCAGCACAATCTTATGATCGGGTGTACGGAACGCTACATTGGGCAGCACGTCATCGCTGTTGGAGCCGATACGGACCGATCCCGGACGTACAAACTTGGCAGCATGAGCAATGATATACCAGGCCGGATTGCGAACCACTTTATCTCCATCGATCGTGACAGCGCCCAGACAACGATCGCATCCTCCCCTATCGGTATGCGGTTCGTATTTGGAATCAGCAGCCAGGTTCCACTCGATCACATTTTTGCACCAGTTGCGGGTCGCGCCGATGATCAGTTTACGAACGTGCTCCGGAATATCCTTGCTGAAGTCGCCGGGAGCCCCCACCCATTGCTCGGTAAAATAAAGATTCTTATCGGGATAAGCGTCGTGTACCAGCGACAGCGAGTCGATCTTTCCTGCATACAGATGAAAAGCGGAACCATCGATATACTTGCGGGCATCGGGATCATTGAGGATCGAGATCGGATAGTCAGGCCGGTCCGCATTGTGGTCATAGATGATGATCCTGGTGTCGAGACGGGCCTGATCCAGTGCAGGGCCAAGGTGATTCTTTATAAATTCGGCTTCATCCTTTGCCGGAAAAAGCATGCTTGGATTGTTACCCGGATGCAGCGGCTCGTTCTGAACAGTGATAGCGTCGATACGAAGGCCCTGCTCCTGCATAGCCAGGATATACTTTACCAGGTATTTGGCAAAGGCCGGATAATATTTGCGCAGCAAGGTTCCGCCCCGGGTATCATTATTATCTTTCATCCAGGCCGGCGGAGACCAGGAAGATCCCAGCACCTTGATCGTTGGGTCGAGGTCCACCACCTGTTTCAGCACGGGAACAACGTCTTTCAGATCGGGGCCAAGATCAAAATGTTCCATGGCCGTATCGGTCTTGCCCGCAGGCAGATCGTCATAGGAGAAAACGTGATCGCTTAGGTCGGAAGCGCCGATACTTACCCGAAGATAGCTGGTACCGATATGATCGCTGTCGGATGTGATCAATTGATGCAGCAGCTCATTCCGGGCTGCAGGACTCATCGCCATGATATGCTGCGCGCTGCCGCCCGTAAGCGCAAAGCCAAATCCATCGATATGCTGGAAATCTTTCTTTTCATCGATGCTGATCACAGGACCAGCAGCGGAACCGGCCCCTTTTTCAAGCCGTCCTTCCGGCTGCTGTTTAAAAAAGACGGACTGGGGCGGATCGGTCAGCCAGATGCTGACAGGTCTTTCTTTCTGGGCAGTTGCACTCAAACATCCAAAGGCAAGCCCTGCGACAAAAAAGGGCGCTCGGAAAAAGGTTGGCATTACTTGATAATTAAAGTAGCTATGGAATGCGGAAGGCTCTCGTTTACCGTCGCCTTTCCTTTGAGACACAGATGATAAGGAACAGCCTCATCGGTCGTATTCAGGACAATGACAACGATACTGCCGTCTTTGTTCACAAAGGCGGTCGTTTGCAGCGAAGCGCGGTTGGAGGAAACAGCAATTCTCCTGGCGCCAGGACGCACAAACTTGGAAAAGTGGCCTATATAGTAAAACGCATTGGTATAGATGAGCTGCCCGGTACGCGTGTCCGCATGAACAGGGGCAAAACAGAAATTGCCGACGTGGTTGGGGCCTCCGTTTTCATCGAGCAGGATATTCCAATCGGTCCAGCCGGAAGCGCCGCTGTTAAAGTCGTTGACCATCGAATACCCATAACGTTCACCTAGCGACCAGGCGTTCAGACTGTCGAATTCGAAACGCTCCTTACAGCCTTCGGTAAACAACAGATTTTTGGCGGGAAAGGCCTTATTGACCAGTCTGACATTGTCAAACAGCATCGGTCCGCCCGTCCAGGTCTCATACCAGTGGAAGCCAATACCCCAAACGTATTTCGCAGCCGCAGGATCTTCCAGGATCGTACTGGCACGTTGATAAACAAGATCCCGGTTGTGATCCCAGGCGATCAGCTTTTTATCGGCAAGCCCGGATCTCTGTAAGGTGGGTCCCAGGTATTTTTTGATAAAGTCACGTTCGTCTTCCGCGGTGTAGATGCAAGACTCCCACTTCTGTTTGGCCATCGGCTCGTTTTGAACCGACAAACCCCAGACAGGAATACCCTTTGCCTCGTAGGTCCGGATGAACTTTACATAGAAATTAGCCCAGTCCTGCGCAAAGGCCGGCTTTAACTTTCCGCCGCCGGTGACGCTGTTGTTGTCTTTCATCCAGGAAGGAGGGCTCCAGGGAGTGACATAAAGGGTCAGGTGGCCGCCGGCAGCAGCTATCGCCTGTTTGATCAGCGGTATCCGATAGGTTTCGTCATGCGCAACGCTAAAGGTCTTCAGGGAACGATCATTGTCGGATACATAGCTGTAGCTGTCGCTGGAAAAGTCGCAGCTTTGAATATGCGTGCGGGCAAG
Source organism: Chitinophagales bacterium (assembly GCA_015654595.1). Classification (GTDB taxonomy): domain Bacteria; phylum Bacteroidota; class Bacteroidia; order Chitinophagales; family Chitinophagaceae; genus Puia. The sequence continues at coordinate 9,038 of JAATGQ010000185.1, forward strand.
CGTATAGCCGATCCCTGAAGTGGGGCTATAATAGGCAGTCAGCAATTCGTGCTGCTTTTCTTTTGAGAGTTTGGCAAAGGTTTCGGCCGACGCGTCGGTCAGCGCGCCGCCAATACCAATAATGGATTGAAAAGTCACGGAAGGATCGACAAGCACAAAAGGTTCTGTTTCGAGCGGCTGGCGCCAGGCAGAGAAGTTGTAGGTTCCACCCTGGGTCATCCGGAGCGGTGTTTTGGCAGCAGTCGTATAGACCGTCATTGTTTTTGACTGTCCAATAGCAAGCAATCCAGCCAGTACAGATGTTAAGAAAAGGGCTGTTTTTTTATACACGGTATAGATATTTATGGGTCCTAAATTAGGATTTTTTATGTGGCAATAGGATGAATCTTCGCCACCCGGATCAGCCGCCCTTAAAGAGAGCAATTGGCGTGATAATCGATCAGTTCGATAGGCTCCGCAGCCGTCTCAAAACCTTCATAAGCTGTTGCTACCTGGTCGAGCATTTCCTCCACAGCAGCCGGTTCTGTCAGCCGCACCAATTGCCTGATATACTCCCGGATATCCGGCAATCCTCTCAGATATTGCCCATAACGCCCACGCATCTCGTTTAACCCCTGCTTTGGGCCATTCCAGGCCAGCGCTCCCGCCAGATGCTGCCTGCAGACGGCAATCCTGTCGGCAACGGAAGGGGGTGGGCAAAACCGGCCCGTTTCCAGAAAGGTCCTTATCTCGCGAAAGATCCAGGGATAACCGATAGCAGCGCGTCCGATCATGATCCCGTCTACACCATACCGGTTCTTATATTCCAACGCCTTTCCGGGACTGTCGATATCTCCGTTTCCAAAGATCGGGATGGTTATCCGCGGGTCATTCTTAACCTTTCCGATCAGCGTCCAGTCTGCCTCGCCTTTATACAACTGACAGCGGGTACGGCCATGAATGGTCAATGCCTGTATCCCCGCATCCTGCAATCGCACCGCAACTTCTTCGATGTTGATGGTCTGGTCGTCCCAGCCAAGCCGCGTCTTTACAGTCACCGGAAGCCGTGTTGCCTTTACCACGGCAGTCGTCAGCCGGACCATGCGATCGACGTCTTTCAATACGCCGGCGCCCGCGCCTTTTCCAACCACTCCCTTTACCGGGCAGCCAAAGTTGATATCCAGCAGATCGGGCTGAGTAGCCTCCACAATGGCAGCCGCACGCGCCAGCATAGTTTCGTCCCCTCCATAAAGCTGAATACCGACCGGACGCTCTCCTTCAAAGATATCCAGCTTGCGGCGGCTGCTAAGCGTTCCCTTGACCAGCCCTTCGCTTGAAATAAATTCCGTGTAGGTAAGATCGGCGCCATTAGCCTTGCATACAGCCCGGAAAGGCGGATCGCTCACATCTTCCATGGGCGCTAATAAAAGAGGGAATTCGGGTAGCCGAACGGGACCAATCGAAAGCATCCGCAAATTTAATCGAATAAAAGCAATAAATTGCAACCGGCCCCGCTTAGCGCCGACCATAACCCCTGACGGATGAACCGGAACCAATACGCCATTTTTTCAGCCTTGCTGCTGCTGCTGACCCTCGTTCTGGAAGCCTGCCGCAAGACACCCCTCGATGCCTCCTCCGGTTTTAGTGCAACCATCAACGGAACTTCATTTGGCACAATTGGTTATAACGCGCTTTATACCCCTCGCACCAATCAGATCGACGTCACCGGTTCGGCTATCCATGATGAAGATACTACCTACTTGTACCTCATTTTTCCGGATTCGTCCTTCAAAAAACCCATCGACATCAAGACCATCGCCAATATAACCTATTACGATGCGGGCAAGAATTTTATGTACGACTCTTACGCCGACTTCAGCCATGGCACGCTAACCGTCAACTCACTGAACCTCAACAGCCGAATGGTCTCCGGAACTTTTTCCGGCGTTATCTATGCCTATAGCGGATTTGACTCCGTCGTGCTGACCAATGGAAAATTCAGTTCTCCTTTCGTCGTGCAATAAACGCTTTTTGCTTTTACTTCTACATATATTTGCGCCGTTGATACAATAAACCCTTAACGTGCATCGTTAGATGCGTATTCAAAAAATCGGCACTGACTATCAACTATGAATTACCCAGAACCCTCAAAAGGATCTGCTTATCCCCATAATTTTACCTTTCCCCGCTATAGTACGATCAACAACTAACCGTCACCTCTTTAAACATTTAAACCCTATATTATCATGAAATTGAACGCTACAAAATTCTTTGCTTAACAAGCGATACCAATAGCTCTGACAGTGTTATCATCAAGTCAGGTAAGTTCAATGTGACTTATACCGAGCAATAAATAAATTGTTCTATATTTGCACATAGCCAGTTCCGTAAGGAGCCGGCTATGTCTTTACTAAAATCTCATCATGCAACTGCCCGTCCGTCATTTTTTTGCCTTCATCGTGCTGGTGGGCATCGCCTTTACTGCCTGTAAAAAGAGCAATCACGGCTCCGGCAACACTTCGGCAGGTTATGTCTCCGCAACGATCAACGGACAAGTCTTTACCCCAACCAAGGTCGTCGCAGAGCATATCTCGGGGGCGGCAGCCGATAGCCTCAATCAGATCGCCCACTATGAAATCTGGGCATATAAGTTCGGCGGATATGATTCGACCATAGTAGATTTTACTTTTATCGACGAAGCCAAGACAGGACAGACCTATGATAATAACAGCGGCGGCTTCGGTTACTTTTATTTCCCAAAAGGATTTAGTGCGAACATGTGGTATTCATGGCAAGCCCGACAAGGCGCCGGCAACATAACCATCTCTACGCTGGATACAATTAAACATACAGTTTCGGGTACATTTTTCGGTACGGCCTATCTTGACTGGGCGACCTCGGGGGATAGTATTTTTGGTTACAAATGGTCAGTTCAACGTCACCTACACCGAGGTGAAATAGACTTTTTAACATTTCTCAAAACAGGCGGTCCCCGATGGAACCGCTCGTTTTGTTTATTTTTGCCGCCGGTCGCCTTTCAAAACGGCCGAAACACTATATATGAGATTGTCAATCAGACCGTTGTATAGCGCCATCTCCCTAGCTGCGGTAATTGCCGCCGGCTGCTCCAAAAGCAACCCCTCCAGCTCCAGCGGAACCGCGGTCTCCGCCACCATTAACGGCAGCGCCTTTACCCCGGCGGTAACTGTCGGCATATTCAGCCAGCCGGACAGTAGCTTTCAACTGACCAGCTATTCCATCAAAAACAGCGACACCACCGGCCTGAATCTGTATTTCCCCGGCGGCATGCCGCTCAATACCGTCCAATCGCTGGGCGACAGCGTCCAGCTCGTCTATACCAACTCGGCAACGGGTAAATCCTACGCCGGTAATAGCCTTGGCGGCCACGGTTCCATCACCCTGACAAGCCTCGATACGACCAATCACAAACTGGCCGGCACCTTTAGCGGCACCCTGCTGCTGCAAAACAGCAGTACGGGTATCGTCACGACCAGCGATTCGGTTGTCATTACCAACGGAGCGTTTAACAGCACTTACTCCGTCGTAGCATATTAAACAAATCTCCCCCAATAAAGAACGGGCCCTTTGCGGGGCCCGTTCTTATTATCGTCCGGGTGAGTTAGTTGTGTTTGGCGCTCATATAGAATACCAGCTTCCCGCCATTCATGATCTCATCATGCATTATATAAAGCCGGTTCAATGGCTGGCCATTCAGCGTCACCTTCTTCACATAAACATTCTTTGGCCCCTGGCCTACCGCCTCTACCGTAAAGGTCTTCCCATTCTCTAAATGGAGAACCGCCGAATTCACAGCAGGACTCCCCAAAGAATAACGGCTGTCGCCAGGCGATACAGGATAAAAGCCGAGTGAAGTAAAGATATACCAGGCGCTCATCTGTCCACAGTCGTCATTACCGCCAAGGCCATCTGGTCCGGGATGATATTGTTTCTCCAGGATCATCCGCACTCTTTCCTGTGTCTTCCAGGGCTGATCGGTCCAGTCATACAGATAAGCTACGTGATGGGAAGGTTCATTCCCATGGACATAGTTGCCGATGATCCCATCACGCGTGATATCCTCTGTTTCGGCAAAGAATTTGTCAGGCAGCTCCATCGTAAACAGGGAATCGAGATGCTGTACAAACCGCTTCTTCCCGCCCATCATCGTGATCAATGCTGCCGGATCATGCGGCACATAAAGGCTGTAGTTCCAGGCATTGCCTTCGATAAACCCCTGGCCATCGGTAGACAGGACGTCAAACGCCGTTTTGAAACTGCCGTCTTTCAGACGGGGACGCATATAATCAACAGAAGGATCCCAGACATTCTTATAGTTTTCGGAACGCTTCATATAGGCCGTATAAATGTCGTTGCGGCCAAGCTTCTTTGCAGCCTGCGCAATACACCAGTCATCATAAGCATATTCCTGCGTAGTGGAAACAGACGTACCATTGGACTCGGCAGAAATATAACCGCGGTCGATATACTCCCCTATCCCCTGAAAACTGCGGCGGTTGGACGTTGTGACACAGGCATCCAGGGCAGCATTGGGATCGAAAGGGGTATTGCCCTTTACGATCGCATCACATACCACCGAAACGCTGTGATAGCCTGACATGCACCAGTTCTCGTTGGCGTAATGCGACCAGATCGGCAGCATGTGCTCGGGGCTCTGGCTGAAATGCGCCAGCATCGACTGGATCATATCTTCGTTGCGTTTCGTCTGCAGAATGCTGAAGAGCGGATGAAGCGCCCTGTGCGTATCCCAAAGAGAGAAGGTAGTGTAATTCGTAAATCCATCTGCATGATGATTGTTCTGATCAAGCCCCCGATAGGATCCATCCACATCCATATACACGGTAGGATTGATAAAGGCATGGTACATCGAAGTATAGAAATTGACCTTCTCTTCGGTGCTGCCTTCGACCTGCAGCTTACTCAGTTCATTGTTCCAGGCCGCCTGCCCTGCTGCGCGAACGGCATTAAAGTCCCATCCCGGCGCCTCTGTTCGAAGATTCAACAAGGCTCCGTCTGTGCTGACAGGAGAAATGGCAAACTTGATCCTGATCTGTTCGCTTTCTTTTGTCTGGAAGTCAAAGTGCATACGCAGCTGTCTTCCCGCCAGATCGGGGAAGTCATGCGCCGCATCGAATTTGCCCCAAAAGCCGCGATAGACCTGTTTCCTCGAATAATTACGGCTGCCGTAGGACACAAAAGGTTTGGAAAAGCTCATCGCAAAATAGACCGTCCGGGTACGCGCCCATCCGCTGGTCTGGCGATACCCCACCACCAGCGTATCGTTGATCACATGCACAAAGGTCCATACATTCTTGTCTTCGTAGTTATAGATACCGCTCATCAGATCCAGGATGATATGGGCCTGGTCGGTAGCAGGAAAAGTATACTGATGAAAACCGACACGGGTCGTCGTCGTCAGCTCGGCAAGGATATTATAGTCGTCCAGCTTGACCTTATAATAATCCGCTTCGGCCACTTCCGTTTGATGGCTGAAAGCGCTGCGGAAGCCGCTCCGAGGTTGACTCGCTACCCCAGGATTCATCTTCAGTTCGCCCGTCGTCGGCATGATCAGAAAATCGCCGAGATCCGAATGCCCGGTGCCGCTGAAATGCGTATGGCTGAAACCGACGATCGACTTGTCGTCGTATTGATAACCGGCGCAATACTTATAGACATCGGGATTGTATTTGCCGTTCTGCTCATAAGGAATGGTATCGGTATCGGGACTAAGCTGCACGCTGCCAAAGGGATAGGTGGCCCCTGGAAAGGTGTGTCCCATCCGCTGGGTGCCGATGATCGGTTTTACGTATTGGATCAGGCCGCCGTCCTGTGCCGCGGCACACAACGGAGCTGCCATGACCAGCAAAGAAAAGATCTTGCGCATAGAGTGTTCAGTGTAGTTGAATGATTGTTGTAGATTATAGAAAAGTAAACGGAATGTAAATTTTCTCATATGTATTATTCGCTGGTAGACCAGAACAAATATATTGATTCCACCGACAAAACACCGTCCTCTACCGCCCTTTTCCCGTCAGTTGGGGGGAAATCCTGTCGCGGGCTGGGCTTTATTTTCATAATTTTACCCCGCCGACAACATAGCACAACACTATCTGATCATTTATGAGCCAAAAGAACCAGCCGCCGCCAGTCAAAAGTCCGGAGGAAAAGCCGCATAGTGGAGGAAACGGGCATCAGCCTTCCGAAGGCCAGCCAAAAGGTCCGGAAGGAGGCCGGAATAAGCCGGGAGGCGGCCGCAGGGGTCCGGGCGGAAAACCGCAAGGCCCCGGTATCTGGTCCCTGCTGAAACCGTATAAAGGGCTTGTTGCCTTACTGATCGGCCTTTCGCTGATCGCCAACGCAGTCAACCTGCTGATCCCCAAAATCATCGCCCACGGCATCGACGCCTTTACCGACCACTCGCTGGACATCCATCTTATCATATGGCAATTCCTCGGTGCCGCTGTCGTCGTTTTTATCTTTACCTACGGAACAACCTTTATCCAGACATACGCATCGGAAAGAGTAGCCCGCGACCTCCGTACCCGCCTCGCGGATCGTATCTCCCGGCAGAACTACAGCTTTCTGCAGAACACCAGCCCATCGCAGCTGCTGACCAACCTGACCGGTGATGTGGATGCGATAAAGCTGTTTGTTTCCCAGGCGGTGAACTCCATCTTTGCTTCATTCTTCGTAATCATCGGGGCCAGCATCCTGCTGCTGACCATTCGCTGGCAGCTCGCACTGGCCGTCATCGCCACCATACCGATCATCGGGATTACCTTTTTTGTGGTGTTACAAAAGGTCCGTGCATTGTTCAAGACCAGCCGTGAGATCATCGACTGGCTGAACAAGGTCATCAACGAAAGTATCCTGGGCGCAGCCCTCATCCGGGTTATACACTCCCAGCAACTGGAGTACGCCAAGTTTCTCGAAGCAAACAGCAAAGCGCTTGGACTGGGCATACGCATCATAAAACTGTTTGCGGCGCTGGTGCCCGTCATCATCTTTACCTCCAATATGGCGGTTTTGACCATCCTGGCCTGGGGCGGTCATTTTGCCATACTCGGGAAAATGAGTCTCGGTGATTTCTCCGCCTTTATGAACTACCTGAACATGCTGATCTTTCCCGTCCTGATCATCGGGTTCATGAGCAATATCATCGCATCGGCCCAGGCTTCCTATGGCCGTATCAGCGCGGTATTGAACGCGCCAGATCCAGTGGAGAACGGCACGATCGTCACTCCTTTGGAAGGTGCGATAGAAGTCCGCGACGTCACGCTTGGTTATGGAGAAAAAAAGGTTCTGAAAGAAATCTCCTTTACCGTTCCCAAGGGTTCCCGAACGGCCATCATCGGTCCCACCGCTGCTGGTAAGACCCAACTGCTCTACCTCCTGACCGGGTTGACCCAACCCGATACGGGGTCTATCCTTTTCGACGGACATCCGCTGAGCGATTACAGGAAAGAGGAGTTCCATCGTCAGATCGGCCTGGTCTTTCAGGACAGTATCATCTTCAATATGAGCATCCGGGAAAACATTGCATTCAGCGATACGGTAACGGATGAACTACTCGAAAAAGCCATCGCCACCGCGGAATTAAAGGAGTTTATCGAAACGCTGCCCAACGGATTGGATACCATCGTATCGGAACGCGGCACAAGCCTTTCCGGAGGACAAAAACAACGCATCATGCTGGCCCGCGCACTGGCCATCCAGCCCAGGATCCTGTTGCTCGATGACTTTACCGCACGCGTGGATACCCAAACCGAACAAAAGATCCTCGACAACGTACAGCGCAGCTATCCCGGTATTACGCTGGTCTCCGTGACTCAAAAGATCCAGTCGATAGAAGACTTTGAACAGATCATCCTGCTGATGGAAGGAGAAATGATCGCGTCGGGTACGCATACCCAGCTGATGGGATCCTGCCCGGAATACGTACAGATATTTCAATCACAAAGAAGCACCAGTCACTATGAGCAGCACGAATTACAATCTTAGCCAGAACCCCGCGGAAGAGGTCAGAACTTCCAACTGGTCGGCCTTACGCAAGCTGCTCGATCTGTTACCCGAGCAGAGAGGCAAGCTTTACCTGGCACTGATCGTTATGGTGATCTATGCCTTTGTATCGATGCTCGGCCCCTATGTCGTAGGTTATACCATCGACCATTATATAAAGGATAAGGCGCACCAGGATTACCACCAGGTGCTGGTCAACTGCGGCTGGCTCTTCCTGATCTACCTGGTCGTACTGGCGGCTGTGTATCTGCGCACCACGATCATGGGCGGCTATGGCCAGAATGTCCTGTTTTCGCTGCGGAATACCGTCTTCAACAAATTACAGGAACTGCCCGTTGCCTTTTTTGCACAAAACAAGGCGGGCGACCTGATCTCCCGTGTCAACAACGATACGGACAAGCTGAATCAATTCTTTTCACAGTCGCTGATGCAGTTCGTCTCCAGCCTCTTTATCATTGTAGGCTCCGGGATCTTCCTGGTCGTCCTCAACTGGCGGCTCGGTCTGGCAACGCTGGCGCCTGCAGCCCTGATGTGGATCTTTACCAGACTCCTGTCCCCCTGGGTAAAAAAGAAAAACGCAGAAAGCCTGAAGAGCACCGGCGCGATGAGCGCAGAGATACAGGAAAGTCTTGGCAACTTCAAGGTTGTACTGGCCTTCAACCGCCGTGATTACTTCCGCCAGCGCTTCATGGCAGCCAATAAGGACAACTATAAGGCATCTGTCAGCGCGGGAGTTGCCAACAATACCTACACCCCTGTCTATGGCTTCCTGGCGAGCATGGGTCAGCTGATCGTACTGCTGGTCGGCATCTATCTGATCGCGCATGGAAAGTTTGAGCCAGGGTTTATCGTCAGCTATTTTATGTATGCCACCAGCTTCTACGACCCGCTGAGACAGATGGCGACGCTTTGGGCTGGTTTCCAGACGGCCATCGCCGGCTGGGATCGTATTTCGCGTATCCTGACGCTGGAATCAAACCTTCCCGTAGTCCCTTCGATGACCGCCGTACATGCGGAGACCCCAGCCCTGCTGGAATTCAGGGATGTCTCTTTCAGCTATCCGGATGGTAAGAGCGTGCTGCATCACAACAGCTTCCGGATGGAACAAGGCAAGACCTATGCGCTTGTAGGGCCCACCGGAGGTGGCAAAACGACAACAGCGTCGCTGATCGCCCGGCTTTACGACCCCACATCGGGGATGGTCCTGTTGAATGGAAAGGATATCCGCAGCTATACGCCTGAAGAACGAACGCAAAAGATCGGTTTTATCCTGCAGGAACCACTGCTCTTTACCGGTACGGTAAAAGACAATATCCTGTATGGCAACCAGCAATACAAGGATTACGACAACGAAGCTCTCACAAAAGTACTGGAGACTTCCGGTCTGGAGACGCTGTTAAGCCGGTTCGACGAAGGACTGGACACAAAGATCGCTTCTGCCGCGGAGGGCATCAGCCTGGGGCAGAGACAGCTTATCGCCTTTATCCGCGCAGTATTGCGCAACCCCGAACTGCTCATCCTCGACGAAGCAACAGCCAATATCGATACCGTCACTGAAAAGATGCTGGAAGATATTCTGAAGAGACTACCGGCGACGACTACCCGAGTAATCATTGCACACCGTTTGAATACGATCGAGAATGCCGACGAGATCTTCTTTGTCAATGGCGGAGAGATCACCCGTGCCGGCAGCCTGCACCAGGCTATGGATATGTTATTACACGGAAAACGCGTCAGCTAGTTCCCTGTTTTTCTGCCGCGGTGGGCTGGACCCACCGCGGCCAGACCATATACGGGCACGGCATCTCTTTTCGCCCGGCGGGGCGATCCTCCGCACGCGGGATGCAACGGTTTGACGCGATCGATTGTCAAGCCTTAAAACCCGGCCATGAAAAAATATCTGCTTGCTGCCGCCCTCCCGCTTTTTTTGCTGCTGGCCCCTGCCTGCAAGAAAGGTAATGTCCCCCCACTCGATGGGATATGGATATTGAAGTCAGAACAGAACGGCATGACCCCAACCATTTATTATACCGACACCACTACAAAAGTGCTGACCTTCGATAAAGGTCATTATTCCGACAACACGCAATACACGCTGCGCGAGGGAGTATATTCCGCAACAAAGGTGAATGTAAAGAATGTCCAGTTGGGCAAAGGCCCTTTTTATCTGTTGGTTTATGATAATAAGCCTGGCAATCCAGCATTATACGCTTCCGTATACGGCAATCAACTTACGATCAGCAGCGATAGGTCCTCCGCAGCCGTCGACAATGGCGTAGCCATGGTCTTTCAGAGAGCGGGCACACAATAAAAGGCCCCCACAGTAAAAACTGCAGGGGCCTCTTCATCGAAAGGCGTTTGTTATTTCGTCCCGAACTGATAGACAGTCGTCGTCTTATACGTTTGCCCGGGCTTCAGCTCCGTTGAAGGGAAGGCTGGCTGGTTGGGAGAATCCGGAAAGTGCTGCGTCTCCAGGCAAAACGCTGTCCGGTATTCGTCCTTCTTGCCCCCTTTGATGGTATTGGCCCCCGTCATAAAGTTGCCGCCATAGAACTGGATACCCGGCTGATCGGTGAAGACCTTCATCACGATACCGCTCAGATCGCCGGTGACAGTAGCTGCGGGCATCAACTGACCACCGCCTTTTATACTATCTCCCTTGGCAGAATTGAGCACGAAGTTATGATCATAGCCTTTGCCGTATTTCAGCTCGATATTGTCCTGGTCGATCCTTGACCCGATCGCCGCAGGCTGACGAAAATCAAAGGGGCCGCCGGCAACAGGCTCGATCTTTCCGGTGGGGATCAGCGTCGAATCAACAGGCGTATACCTATCCGCGTTCAGCTGCAGCAGGTGGTTGTTGATCGTACCGCTGCCTTGGCCGTTCAGGTTGAAATAAGTGTGATTGGTCAGGTTGAGGACGGTCGCTTTGTCGGTAGTGGCAGTATAGCTGATGGAAAGAGCATTGCTGTCCGTCAGCGTATAGACGACCTTTACCTGCAGGTTACCGGGATAACCTTCTTCGCCATCCTTTGCCAGGTAAGAAAGCTCTACCGACTGAGGATCCAGCTGACGACCTGTCCAGACGACGCCTGCAAATCCTTTCTTGCCGCCGTGAAGGCTGTTGGGGCCGTTGTTGGCAGCCAGCGTATAATCCTTTCCTTCCAGCCGGAAATGCGCTTTCGCGATACGATTGCCATAACGGCCAACAATAGCTCCAAAATAGGTTTCTGAAGGCTGATGGATGTAAGTGGCTGCATGGTCATATCCCAGCGCCACATCCGTCGGCGTACCATTTTTGTCGGGGACGATGATACTGACGACACGGGCGCCATAATTGGTGATGGCAACCGCCATGTTGTTCTTGTTCTTCAATACATACAGCGCAGTGGCTTTTCCGTCAGCGGTGTCGCGGAAAGCAGCCGTATCCGGCAGAACGGCCGGAATGGCCTTTGCGGTCGAATCTGTACCTGTCGTTGTAGTTGGCGCGGAATTGCCGTTGCCGCAGGCGGCAGCAAGACTGACGGCAAAACCAAGGGAAGCTAGCGTGAGTTTATTCATATAGCAATAAAGATTTTTAAGAATTATTCACCCAGTGAAGTGCCGTTCTCGATCTGACCGATGTACACCTTCATGTCTTTCTTCATAGCCTTGCGATAGATCGGCGCGATCTTTTCGACAAGGGTATCGATCGCGTCTTCTCTGACCAGGTTGATCGTGCAGCCGCCAAATCCGCCGCCCATCATACGGGCGCCGATAACGCTGGGTTCGTTACGAACCTGGTCAACCAGGAAGTCCAGCTCGGGACAACTGACCTCATATTTTCGGCTCAGTCCGTCATGCGTAGCAAACATTTTCTGCCCAAAGGCGGCAATATCCCCTTTTTCCAGATCATCGGTTGCCGCCATCAGACGACTGATCTCCTCCACGACGTACTCACAACGCTGGTTGACCAGGGCATCTACCGGCGCTACATAGCTGGCCAGCATATCCAGTGTCGCGTCCCGCAAACTTTTCACCTCGGGATGATGCGCCTGTATCAATTTTACGCCCGCCTCGCACTGTTGACGACGGGTATTGTATTCGGAGGAGGCCAGCGAATGTTTTACATTGGTGTCCAACAGCACGATCCGGATCCCCTCGGTGTTAAAGGGGACATAGGTATAGTCCAAAGACTGGCAGTCGAGGCGGATCACATGATTTTTTTTGCCGAACATACTGGCAAACTGGTCCATGATCCCGCACTGTACGCCTACAAATGCGTTCTCCGCTTTCTGGGAGAGTTTGACCATCGTCATCTGATCCAATCCCAGGCCAAACAGCTCATTGAGCGCAAAAGCCGTCGCGCATTCCAGCGCCGCGGAAGAGGACATACCCGCGCCTAACGGAATATCGCCGCCAAACACACAGTTCAGCCCCCCCAGCGGATGACCTAGTCCCTGCAGCTGCTGGATAACGCCAAGAATATAGTCCGGCCAGTGCATCCCGGAAGGCTCGATGGTATGGATGGACCCCTTGTAGGTACGATCCAGGTCCACGGACACGATATGAAGCTGGTCATCGCTGCGGCGGCTGACCGCCATATAGATCGCTTTGTTGATAGCCGCAGGAAGAACAAACCCATGATTATAGTCGGTATGTTCCCCGATCAGGTTGACACGACCGGGTGAACGGACGATTAACGGTTTGGAGTCTGCAAAAGTGCTATGAAATTTTTCCTTTACGCGGTCGGAAAGGGAGAAGGCTTTTTCGGTTGTAAGTGTCATATGATTCGCTAATCTGTAATTGTCAAATCTACATATATTTTACCATTAATGGCAGGACTCAAGGAAATTTCCACGGCGGCCGGAAAAAGGCTGCTAACGGGAAAAAAGACCGGTGTATTGGATCCCCAGGCCCGGGCCGCGCGGCAGAATGGCCTTTCCGCCGTTGAATTCGAGCCCTGTGGCCAGGTCTTCCTTTAGCAGCAGGGGCCCGTCCATATCCACATAATCCAGCAACGGCAGCAGCTGTGCAATGGCGGCGCTGCCGATCGTGCTTTCGTTCATGCTCCCTGCCATCACTTTTAACCCCAGCCTCCTGGCATTATCGATCATTCGGCGGGCAGGCGTAATACCGCTGCATTTGGTCAGCTTGATATTGATCCCGTGAAAATGGCCCGCACAACGTTCTACATCCTCTTCCCGGACACAGGATTCGTCAGCAAAAAGCGGAAGCGGCGACGCTGCATACAGCTGTTTCATCCCTTCCCAGTTATCTTTTGCCAGCGGCTGCTCGACCAGCTCGACCCCCAACCCGGCAAGCCGGGGTATTTTCTGTAGGGCTTCCTCCGTGGTCCATCCGGCATTGGCGTCTACCCGGAAAACGGCATCGGTATGCCGGCGCAGTTCCTCTACGATGGCCAGATCTTCCGGTGTACCCAGTTTTATCTTATAGACAGGCCAGGACGTCTCTCTCATCTTCTCTACCATCTTTTCTATGGTGTCGATCCCAATCGTATAATCGGTCACCGGCCCTTTGGCAGGATCCAGTTTCCAGAGCTGGTAAAGGGGCTTGCCTACCATCTTTCCGAAAAGATCCCAGCCGGCCATATCCAATGCACAGACCAGGAAAGGGTTATCCGGTAAAAGGTGGTGGAGATAATGCCAGTACCGCTGCGGATCGGTCAACGCAAAACCTTCGATCATCCTCTTTTTGGCCTCGATATCGGCGATCATCTTCCCGACCGGTATATTATAATAGGTAATGGCGGGCGCCTCTCCATACCCTTTCCAGCCTTTGTGTTCCAGTTCGACAACAAGGGTAGGTTGATGGGTTTTGGTTCCTTTTGAGATCGTAAAGGGGTGACGAAAGGCCAGATTATAAGCTGAATAGTTGAGAATCATGGGACAACAAAAATAATGAATCAGCCCGAAATGGACGATGGCTCCATTATCCGAAAACATTCCTTACCGGAGGGCTCAATCGTTCGGAAAATACGGTTAAACTGCGGGCTTTTCCGCTATTTATTGCATAAATGAGAATTAGTTTCCCGCTGTGGGAACGATTTGACCGGGTAGGACTTTTCAGAGCCTTGTGTCTCAGGAGGTTATTTTTTGGCACCGTTTTGATTCAGTTGAGGCATAATCACGTAATCCGAACCCAGTATGAAAAAGATAACTACCCTTCTCTTAGCCCTGCTGCTCCTGACCGTTTCCGGCCGCGTTGCCGCTCAAAACATCACCCAGAATACGATGGGCCAGACTACTCCGGCTCTCGTAATGAGCTTTGGCGGACAGGTCAGCAATAAGATCGCCCAGCTGTTCTGGACCATGGAAGACGAAACCAACGACAAGTGGTTTGTTATCGAACGCGCCGGCTCGACAAACGGCTATGACTCCATCGGTGTCGTTTATGCTATCAATAACAACAACGAGACTAATTATAATTTTGTCGATGCATCGATGCTTAACGGCACAAACACCTATCGTCTGCGCCAGGTAGACCGGGATGGCATCGTTCGTTATTCCAAACTGGTAACCCTGCAAAATGTGGTTGCTTCTACTTCGATCAGCGTTTATCCCAATCCTGCCATCGCAACGCTGAACTACTCGCTGATCACTACTGCTCCCGAACAGGTTACCGTTCAGATCTACAGCCTGTCAGGCGTGATCGTAATGACGGCACAGCAGAGCCTTTCTGCCGGCTCCAATCAGCAGTCTGTAGCGATCAACCACCTCAAGAGCGGAAATTACATTCTGAAAGTAAGCACGCTTAACGGCAATAGCCGGTACGTTCAGCCTTTCGTAAAGCTTTTGTAGTCCTCCCGTTCCTTGTTTCGCTGGACTTTCCCTTATTGATCTCTTCTCCATCGTCCTCTGATCTGCCTGCAATTCTCTTTCATCCTTTGACCGACCACCCCATTTTCTCTGGCCTCTTATCTACCGGCCGCTGTTTTCGATCTCTTCCTTTATCCCTGCGTTAAACTCCTTTTCTTTGATCAATTCCTCCAGTGTGAGGTGCATTCTGTATCGCCAGTAATGATGCGGATTGGCGGGAATATTGATTCGTTCGTCATGCGGATTTTCTCTCCGGAACGACTCGCTCATCCCCATCCAGTCCTGTAACTGGAAAATACTCCACTGTGCGGGAGAATGCAGGTGTTGCAGTACGATCGCTTTATTGATCCAGGGTTCGCAGATGATCGGCGCTTCTCCCCATTGACCCAGTTGTTGGTTAAAGAAATCCTGGGTCTTGGCCCGGTCTTCTTCCCACCACCCGCGGATGGTACTCATATCGTGCGTGGAAGGCGTCACAACCGCCAGATAAGGCGATCGCGCAGGATTAAAGAACTCCTGGGTCGGATCTTTCGGCATACGCTGTACTTCAAGACTCAGGATGCCCAGCTGACGCATCACATCCGGTACACAGCGCGGCACCATCCCAAGGTCTTCGCCAAAGACAAGCATGTTCGTCGCTCTTTTCAGCGCGGGCAGCTTTTGCATGGCCTCTTTCTGCCAGAAAGCGTCCTGGCGCCAATAGAAATAATTGACGTAGAGTTCTTTCAACTGCTGCTGGGTATGCCATTCCAGGTAACGGAAAGAAGCCGTGTTCTCCATGGAGATCCGGAAATGGTATTGCTGCTGACCTGAGTTCTTTACTTCGATAAGAATGACATTGGCGACAAGATCGTAAAGCCCTTGACGCAGCTTCTGATTATAGGGCGTATCTTCCTCCATTGCAAACAAAGCTTCGATCTTTCTCTGGCTGTCTACCCGGTCCTGAAGGGTATAAAAGCCATTCCCTTGGGGGACCAGGAACTGGTTACGGACCGTATCGGCATCTGGTCCAAAGATCTCTCCCAACACTCCGTCATTGATAAAAGGCCGGGTATAACGGTCATGGTCAAACCAGATATTCCTTTCCTGGAACTCGACCCGATAGACAGGGATCGCGGGTTCAAAATAACCCAATATACCCTCCACTACATCCATTGGGATGCTCCAGATCCGGAAAAAGCCGAGGATATGATCGATCCGGAAACCATCGAAATAATGACTCATCTGCCCAAAACGACGCTTCCACCACTCATACCCATCTTTCTGCATCTCCTGCCAGTTATAAGTCGGAAATCCCCAGTTCTGCCCCTTGACAGCAAAATTATCGGGAGGCGCGCCGGCATGCATATCCATATGATACAGCTGAGGCTCCATCCATGCGTCGCAGCTGTAGCGATAGATCCCAATGGGGATGTCGCCTTTTATCGCCACGCCGTTGTCATGCGCATACTTGACGGCATCCTTCAGCTGCAGGTGCAAATGATACTGGGTAAAATAATGAACCGCAATCGCATCATAATTGCGGGAGCCAGGCGCGGACAATTTGCGGATAGCTTCCGCGTCATACCGGGAATGCTGTTTCCATTGGGTAAAATCCGGCGTACCCTGTTTGTCCCGCAGATAAGAAAAGGCAGCATAGGGCACCAGCCAGACCTTGTTCTTTTCAAAGAAATCCTGAAAGTCCGTATCGGTCTTTAGTTCTTCTTTTTGTAATTCATACAGTTCTTTGACCGTCAGCAGCTTGATCTTCATCACCTGCTGGTAGTCTACATCCGGCCCTTCATTCAGCTCTTTTTGTTTCTTTTTGAGCGGTTTGATCAGCGAAGCATATTTCTTACCGGCGCATTTTTCCAGGTTGAGATAGAGGGGATGCAAGGCGAACGC
The DNA here is from genome assembly GCA_015654595.1 of Chitinophagales bacterium. GTDB lineage: Bacteria > Bacteroidota > Bacteroidia > Chitinophagales > Chitinophagaceae > Puia. The sequence continues at coordinate 25,777 of JAATGQ010000185.1, forward strand.
CGAGATAGCGGCATAAGGATAAGAATCCACCCAGGTATGCGTGGCGATCGTATCGTTCACCGGTAACAATTGGATCAGTTTCAGTCCGCACTTCACCGCCCAGTCCGTCAATAATTTCAGGTCTGCAAACTCCCCTACTCCAAGCGAAGACCTGCTGCGCAGACTGAACACCGGTACGGCGACGCCAGCCGCCTTCCAATCGGTATTGGGAAGATGGGCAAAACCGTCATGAAGGATGCTCACCTTCTTTGGACGGGCGTCGCCGGGGAGCATCCGGTTGGGGCCCGATTCGAAACGCAGCAGCTTTTTGTCTTTCTTATGATAGACGGCATATTTATATTCCAGCGGAAAAGCCTCCGGGGGGATATGCAGATGGAGCGTCCACCAGGGACCTTCCGGCGCCAGTGTCAGCGGATCGTCTTCCCTCCATTCCTGTAATACGGTACCATTGCCCAGCAGACACAACACTTCGTCTGCTTTCAACAGCGGCGCCTTGACCTTGAAAATATGGGTCACTCCGCCCTTTACCCGGGTCTTCTTTCGGACTTTATGTTTTGGTAAAAGCACATCCTGAAAAAGCGAGGTGTAAAAGACATTTTCGTACTCCCCGGCAAAGTTCCAGGTGTCGATCAACTGAACTTCTTCCACTCCGGCATCCGGCAAATCAACCATACGATCGTCGCCCCATTCTTCGGTCAGGGTTCCATCCGTATTTTTTAATATATAATGATAATGGAAGGCCTTGTCAAAAGACGTATCCACGTTGACATGCCAGAACTCCCCGTTCACATATTCCATGGACAGCGCGGCAGATGGTTCGTTGTTTCCCAAGGAAGGGATATCTCCGCACACCAGGATCGATTCACCCGGGTGCGTATAAAATCGCAGATAAAACTCAATTTTCATAATCAATTCCCAATTCAAGACGTAAAATACATAAGTGACAGATAATGTTCAATTTTTAAGGTTGTTTCATTCATTAAATTCGCTTAAATTCGCACAAATTTTAGTCTAATGGAACAATCAAAGAAAAATACAGGCCTCTACTGGATATTGTTTCTGCTAACTGCCGTTGTCTTCGGAGTGGCCGTCGCCAAGCACTTTGAATACCTGACCCTCATTCTGCCCTTCCTGTGCACTTTCTTCGTAAAGGCGCTGGATATCATGTAATCGAATTTAAACTTTTCACCATATACGAATGCCACTTGTCTTCAGGTGGCATTTTGCATATCCCATCCATTGCTTCCTATGTCTCCCAAGGATACTTACAGCTCTTCTATAACAACTGCCGAGCTACGGTTACTTTCCTTACGCCGGCGTCTGAATGGGATCTCGATCTTCCGTCTTGCCCTCTTTGCCGCACTGGCCTGGTCGATATGGGCAATGATCACACACTGGGCGGCCTGGCTTCCATGGGCCGGTCTAGCTCTTGCCGCAGGCTTTCTGGCCTCTGTCAGCTGGTATATCCGAGTCAAAGATCAACGTAATCTATGGCAGCAGCTCCTCTTTGTCAACACGAACGAACGCGAGGTGCTCCTGGGCTCTGCCAATGAATTTCCCGACGGCGCTGCCTTTCTCGATCAGGACAACTACCTGGACGACCTCGATATCTTTGGCAAACGCTCTCTTTTTCATCTGCTGAACCGTACCACCACCACAGAAGGCGCCAACGTCCTGGCCAATATGCTCCGCAGTTCATACTTATCTGCTGCCGATATTCAACAGCAGCAAAAGGCGATCGGGATCCTTACTCCACAAACGGACCAACGCCGGCTGCTGATCGCCACGGGGCTGCTTGCCGGCAAAATGGAACCACCCCAGCTCGAACGCTGGCTTCAAACACCGCTCCGGCTCCAGTCCCGGGCTTTCCGATGGCTGCTGCTCTTTCTGACCATCGTCAACCTCATTTTGGTCGGGTATTACTTTTATAGCAATAATTCTGCCCCGCTGCTCTTCGGGGTGCTGCTGTCCTGGGGGATAACCGGCAGATATCTCGGCTATATCAATGAACAGCACCATCTCATTTCCCGTAAACATGCCCTTCTCGCCCAATATGCGGGCGTCCTTGACGTGTTCAATACGTTCGACACATCCGATTCTGACCGGCTTCAGCAACTACAGAAACAAACCCTGCAGGCTGTAAAATCGATGCGGCAGCTGTCCAGACTATCCTCCTTCTTCGATCAGCGGCTGAACATGCTGGTCAATATTTTCCTCAATACCTTCTTCTTCTACGATCTGCATGTCCTGTCGGCGCTCGAACGGTGGAAGATAAAAAACAAAGACAGGTTCGCCGGATGGATGGATGCTATCGGCCAGATCGAAGCGCTGAATTCGCTGGCAGCCTTTGCCTTTAACAACCCCGAATTTGTCTACCCTGAAGCCAGTGAATCTACGCCGGCATCCTCCGTTCCGCCTCCGACTTCAACCACTAAGGCCACACACCCTAACGCTACCACGCCAATATCCGCGGTCCCGGCAGCGAACCAAAGCGCCCCCCTCTTTATCGAAGCAGCCCAACTGGCGCATCCCCTGATCCCCGCCGGCAAACGGATTGCCAATGACTTTTCCATCGGCCGGAATGAAAGGCTGATCCTGGTCACCGGCTCCAACATGTCAGGCAAAACGACCTTCCTCCGTACCATTGGCGTCAATCTGCTGCTGGCGCAGTGCGGCGCGCCGGTCTGCGCTTCCTCCTTCCGTTTTACACCTGTTACCATCCTTACGTCCCTACGCATCAGCGACTCGCTGCAGGAAAACACGTCCTACTTCATGGCAGAGCTGAAGAAACTGCAGAAGATCGTACATCGTCTGCAAACCGGAGCCGCAGCGCTGGTGCTGATCGACGAGATCCTCCGGGGAACCAATTCGGAAGATAAGACCTTTGGTTCGGAAATGTATATCAGAAAGCTGCTGCAATACCATTCACTTTCGCTGTTTGCAACGCATGACCTATCGCTGGGTCAACTGGAAAATACGCTACCCGGAGACGTTAGCAACTATTGCTTTGAAAGCATTATAGAAAATGGCAGCCTGCATTTCAACTACCGGCTTGGCAAGGGTGTTGCCCGCAACCGGAATGCCTCCTTCCTGATGCAGCAAATGGAGATCATTTAACGGAAATACACAAACGAAAAAAGCCCCGTCGTTAACCAATACGAACGGGGCTACTCTAACCGCGAGCCTCACCTAATCAATACTATATAAGAATGCCTGCGCTGAAAACCACGCGGGGCAGCACTAAAATGATAATGGATTGAATTGAGAGAATGAACAGTTCAATTAAGAACAAACAGGGAGCAACGTCTGAAGAATAACAGGATAAAGCATAAGCATCGTCGGCAAATGATCAGTGTAGTATCAGAATGGCCAGCTAATACGTTTTAGTTGCTCAATTCGGGTGCGAAATTAAACATTATTTCGAAGAAGTCAAATGTTTACTAAAAGAATTTACCCCTATAAAAAAAGCCACCTATGAAGGTGGCTTTTTTTATAGGGGATATTATCTTATTTCACTTCTTCGAACTCTGCATCGGTGACATTCTCACCACCAGCGCTGGACTGGTGCCCCTGTCCGTTACCGCCGCCGCCGGGTTGTTCGCCAGCCTGCTGTGTAGCCTTATACAGCTCTTCGGAAGCCGCAGTCCATGCGTTGTTCATCTCAGCTACAGCCGTATCGATAGCAGCCAGATCGCCGGATTTATGCGCATCCTTCAGCTTGTTGAGTGCGGATTCGATCGGAGCCTTTTTATCGGCAGGGATCTTATCGCCATATTCTTTCAGCTGCTTTTCAGTCTGGAAGATAAGGCTGTCGGCCTGGTTGACCTTTTCAACTCTTTCGCGGGCTTCCTTATCGCTGGCCTCATTGGCGCGAGCCTCTGCCTTCATCTTTTCAACTTCTTCCTTGCTCAAGCCACTGCCGGCTTCGATACGGATCTTTTGTTCCTTACCGGTTCCTTTATCCTTTGCAGTGACATGCAGGATACCGTTAGCGTCGATATCGAATGTTACTTCGATCTGTGGAACGCCGCGGGGAGCCGGAGGGATCCCGTCGAGGTTGAATACCCCAAGGCTCTTGTTCTGGTTAGCCATCGGACGCTCGCCCTGCAATACGTGGATCTGTACGCCAGGCTGATTGTCGCTGGCTGTAGAGAAGGTTTCTGATTTCTTGCTCGGGATCGTTGTATTGGAGTCGATCAGACGGGTCATGACACCACCCATTGTTTCGATACCAAGAGACAGCGGAGTAACGTCGAGCAGCAGCACGTCCTTTACTTCACCCGTCAGAACGGCGCCCTGGATAGCAGCACCGATCGCAACAACTTCATCAGGATTTACGCCCTTATTGGGCTTCTTGCCAAAGAATTTCTCGACGATCTCCTGTACTTTGGGGATACGGGTAGAACCCCCAACCAGGATCACTTCATCGATCTGGGAAGCGCTGATGCCTGCATCCTTCAAAGCCTGCTCGCAGGGCTTCAGACAGCGCTCGAACAAAGAGTCAGCCAGCTGTTCGAATTTTGCGCGGCTCAGCTTCTTGACCAGGTGCTTAGGCACGCCGTCAACCGCTGTGATATAAGGCAGATTGATCTCTGTTTCAGAAGAAGAAGACAACTCGATCTTTGCTTTTTCTGCCGCTTCTTTCAGACGTTGCAGCGCCATCGGATCTTTCCGGAGGTCCACATTCTCGTCTTTCCTGAACTCGTCTGCGAGCCAGTCCATGATCACTTTATCGAAATCGTCACCGCCAAGGTGAGTATCCCCGTTGGTAGACTTTACTTCGAATACGCCGTCGCCCAATTCAAGAACGCTGACGTCGAAGGTTCCGCCGCCAAGGTCAAATACGGCAATCTTCTCGTCTTTACCGGCTTTGTCCAGACCATAAGCCAGCGCAGCAGCGGTAGGTTCGTTTACGATACGGCGAACGGTCAGACCGGCAATTTCACCGGCTTCTTTCGTCGCCTGACGCTGAGCGTCATTAAAGTAAGCCGGAACGGTAATAACGGCTTCCGTCACTTCCTGACCCAGGTAATCTTCCGCAGTCTTCTTCATCTTCTGCAGGATCATAGCGGAAATTTCCTGTGGAGTATATAGACGACCGTCTATATCAATACGGACGGTATTATTGTCACCTTTTACGACTTTGTATGACCAGTGCGTGATCTCATTGGTCACTTCGTCATAACGACGACCCATGAAACGCTTTACGGACATGATCGTATTGATCGGGTTCGTGATAGCCTGCCGCTTGGCAGGATCCCCAACCTTTCTCTCCCCGTTCTTCAGGAAACCAACGATGGACGGGGTTGTACGCCGCCCTTCATCATTGGCGATCACCACGGGCTCATTCCCTTCCATTACGGCTACGCAGCTGTTCGTCGTGCCGAGGTCAATTCCTATAATTTTTCCCATATAGTTTATCTGATTTTAAGGTTTTTAATTTAGTAATCCCGATAGCATTGACAATCATTATGCCACGGCATAAAAAATGCAAAAATGGCAGACTGTCGTCAACAATCTGCCATCTCATTTATCTTTTTGGCGGTCAGGGCTATCGCACCACATCCAGGACAGGCTTTAAGGAATTGCCTTTGAATACGTAATCTGCCACTTCATCCACGCCTGGCGTAGTGGAATTGAAGGAAATGCCCGTACCCGCCATTTTGACCATACAAATATCGCTTTCCCCGTCCCCTACCGCTACGGAATCCGCCAAACTGATCCCAAAACGGTGTAAGATATACTGAAACATGTTCGACTTACAATGATCGTGCTCGCACTGGCTAAACCGGTCTTTCAGCAGCTGGGAAGGAATTTTGACCTCCCCTGTAGCCACGCTTTTCTGGAATTCCAGCTCGTTTCCAAGGGTAAAATCGAGCCCAAGCAGGTTTTTGACATGGTTGGCGATAGCATGATAGCTGTCACTGATAATCCCGCAGACATACCCCCTGACCTGCAGTTCCCGCACGACCTGTACGGCGTCCCCGATCAGCGGGATCGACTCGACGACATGGATCAGCTCCGCAAAGGTCCGGCCTTCCAGCAGCCGGGCGATCTTCTGGGTCTTTATAAAATTGCTTTTCGGCTGATTCTGAATATCCTTTAACTCTCGCTCAAAGCCAAATTGCCTGGCCGCTGCCTGGATAAAACTGCCCTGTAAAAGGGTATTATCCATATCAAAGACGATCATCTTCTTGGGCTGACGGGAAAGCTCCTTTAAGGCAAATTCGACCTGCTCGCGCATCAAATGGGGCGTATCGTCCTCCTTGGGTCTGCTGCTGTCGAAGATATTTACCCGCTTGAAGATCGCATTAGCGACCTGCTTCGACATTCTTCCCAGCACATGCAGGGGGTGGCCGTCATTTTCTACCTCCCCGATACAGACTTCCGTGATCCGGGCGCGAACCTGGTGCATATCGATCAGCAGCCCGATATCGACTCCGTAATCATTATCGAATTCAACCTTTTGCAAAACAGATTTTTTGCCGGCGATCGCACCGCTGAGCGGCTGCTTAAAATGAAGCAGATGCGGGAAAAAGAACTCCAGCATCGGCTTTACTAGGATCTCGGCTACGCGCCCGCTCTGCCGCTCGAAGTAGGATTTCACAAAGTCGGCTTCATCTTTGACCAGCGGAGCGGTCATAATGCCTACAATATCCTCTTCATAACTGGGGATATCGGCTTCCAGGAATACCAGGATCTCATTCTTCGCCATCAATAGCCCCTCCCGCATCGAATCCCCCTTTCCTACATGCGTACTGGTTATTACACGAACATTGTCCTCTTTCTTCGCTTCTGCGATCGTATTGTCCGTAGACATGTCATCCACCACGATGATCTCATCCACCAATGGATTCCGCCTGGCCTGTCTAATGACCTGACGGATCGTCTTTTCCTCATTCAATGCGGGGATGATTACTGTTACCATAGGCTTATTGTTTTGAGGTGTACACCTGTCGGGGAACTGCCGCCCCAGACAAGTTACGTTTTTATGCCCCTGCAGACCCCCAAAAATTGCGCCAGCAAATTCTTATAAGGGGCTGAAAGACAAACATTAAATTTGATTGCCCGAATTTTAATGCCACATTTGTCCGGTCCGTTATCTATAAAAACACCAGTAGAGCCAAACTGTTTAGAATACGTTTGTTCGAAACCCATTGGCGCCTTAACGGACCCTACCGTCCTTACTCCGGCGACTGGATACTCAAACTGGGGTTTTAAGTCAACAGGGAAGGATTACGAGCCGGTTACAGGACCTCATTGTCGCTGAACTCCTCTACTTTTTGCGGCTGTGGATGTGTCTTGAAGGTAAAATTCTTCTGCGTCAGATAACTGAAGGCAACAACGATGACGGTGGTGAAGATCTTGGCGACCGTCGGATAGATATGAAACTGCTCCACAAAGAGCTTGATAAAAATATAGTTCAAACCGAGACAAATGACAACCAATACAAAGTACCGGAAGAGTTGTACGCGGCCATGCAGCGTGGAGCCATGGAAGACCACATTGCTCATCAGGAAAAAGCCGGTGGGAAAGCTTATGGAAAAAGACATGATGAAAGAAAGCACATAAGCAGAGATGCTCATAAAACCAAGATCGACGGGCTGCTTGTGCAGGATGAAATTGTAGCTGATCGCATACATCACGATGTCCAGGAGCGTGTTCGTGCCGCCGCAAGCCGCATAGCGAAAAGTTTGCAAGGGCATTATCCTTCTGAACGGCGGATAAAAGAAATCGATAAAAGCAGTGATGTGTTTTTTGAGTGCTTGTGACATCGCGATAAACCACAAATATATCGATTAAAATTCAAAACTCCCCGACATGCACTATTTTCGCATCCAATTTGCGAAAAATGGATATCATCAATCAAATAAGGACTGCGACTGCAAAAGTGCTGCTGGACAACTACCAATACAAGGCCGATGACAGCGCCATTGCGGTCAATGAAACCAAGCCCGAATTTGAAGGCGACTATACGGTAGTGTTGTTCTCCTTTGTAAAACCGCTGAAGAAATCGCCCGAAGGATTGGGCAACGAATTAGGACAAGCCCTGATCGCCGCCCACCCCGAGCTGTTTTCGGCCTACAACGTGATCAAAGGCTTCCTCAACCTCACGATCGCCGACAGCCGCTGGTTGTCCTTCCTCAAAGAAGCGCACGCCGACGCATCCTTCGGCCGCAAACCCAGCAATGGCCGCCGGGTCATGGTCGAGTATTCTTCGCCCAACACCAACAAGCCTCTTCACCTTGGACACCTGCGCAACAACTTCCTCGGCTGGAGCATCGCCGAGATCTATAAGGCCAATGGCTACGATATCGTAAAGACCTGCATCGCCAACGACCGCGGTATCCATATCTGTAAGAGCATGCTGGCCTGGCAGCTGTTTGGCAATGGCGCCACGCCGGAAAGCACGGGCATCAAAGGCGATCACCTCGTCGGGGATTATTATGTGCTGTTCGGCAACGAGCTGAAAAAGCAATCCCGTCCGATCGTCGAAGCGATCTACCAGGGTGATACCAGCGCTGTCGCAGAAAGCGATCTCACCCAACTACATCTGCACCTGTCAAAAATAAAGGAATTAGAAGCGCTGGTTGAAACGAAAAAAGACCCAAAGGACATCGAAAGCATCGAAGCAAAGATCCTCGAACAACGTGCGGAGGTCAAAGACATCGCCGACAACGCCACCCCGATCATGCAAGCCGCCAAACAGATGCTTGTCGACTGGGAAGCCGGCAAACCCGAAGTCATCGAACTCTGGAAAAAGATGAACAGCTGGGTGTACTCGGGCTTTGACATCACCTACAAGCGGATCGGCAGCGACTTCGACAAAACCTATTACGAAAGCAATACCTACCTGCTCGGAAAGGAACTGGTAGAACAAGGCCTGAAGAAAGGCGTCTTCTTCCGGAAGGAAGACGGCAGCGTCTGGATCGACCTGACCGCCGACGGTCTCGATCAGAAGATCGTTCAACGCCGGGACGGCACCGCCGTCTATATCACCCAGGACATCGGGCTGGCCGTAAAAAAATACGAAGAGTTTCACTCCGACCGCAGCATCTACGTCGTCGGCGACGAACAGAACTATCACTTCAAGGTCCTGAAACTGATCTGCCAGAAACTGGAACTGCCTTCCGCCGACGGCATCTTCCATCTTAGCTATGGCATGGTCGAACTGCCTACAGGCCGGATGAAGACCCGCGAAGGAACCGTCGTCGACGCCGACGATATCCTGGACGAAATGGTCCGGGAAGCCGAAAATAAGACCAGCGAACTCGGCAAAACCGATGGGTTTACACCAGAAGAGTTGAAGGATCTTTATGATATTATCGGACTTGGCGCGCTGAAATTTTTCCTCCTCCGCGTCGATGCAAAGAAAAAAATGATCTTCAACCCAGAAGAGTCGATCGACCTTCACGGTTATACGGCAGCCTTTATTCAATTTGCCCACGCCCGGATAAAATCCATTTTCCGGAAAGAAAACGACGAGCCTTATACGCCTTCCAGCGAAGAGGCCCTTCCAACGCTGACGCCGCAGGAAAAAGCGCTTATCGTCATTGCGGAAAAATATCCCGCTATCATCGAACAGGCAGTGATGGACATGAGCCCTTCGGTCATTACGGCCTATGCATTCAACGTAGCCCAGGCGTTTAATACGTTTGTCAACCAGCACTATATACTAAAAGCCGAAACGCTGGAAAAAAGAAATCTCCGGCTACAGCTGGCCCGATTGACAGCAAATATTCTATCAAGCTCCATGGCTTTGCTCGGCATACGCGTTCCCGAACGCATGTAAACAACCAAAAGCGACAACGCATAAAAATGGGGGGCTTCAGCCCCCTTCCCCGGCAAAGACCACTTTGCCGGACATTATGAAAAAAGAGGCCGTCTACTTTTTACTTAAGACGGCCTCTTTTTTATTTTAGAACTATGCCTCCAAGCGGCGGCAAATGTATCGTCAATTCGTATTCGTTATCCGCCTCATTCACCATCCTTACCGGAATATCGGGATTAAACGTATCCCCCGTCCCCCAATACTTCTGGTCATCACTATTAAAGATCTCCTTCCAGACAGCCTTCCCACGCGCATAGATCTTCCAGTCCCTGCGCACGACCGGCGTCATATTCAAAATGACCAGCACGTCGTTCTCCGGTTCCCTGCCCTTCCGGCGATACACGATCACGCTTTCATCCCTGTGCCGGAGATCGATCCATTCAAACCCCAAAACGTTGAATTGATTCTCGTAAAGCGCAGGCTCTCCACGAAGCAGCTGGTTGAGCGCCGCGACACAGTCCTGTAACTTCCGATGGGAATCATACTGCAACAGGTACCAGGGCAGCTCGGTCTTATAGTTCCACTCCGTCGTCGCACCAAACTCGTCCCCCATAAACAGCAGTTTTCCGCCCGGATGCGTCAGCATATAGGTATACAACAACCGCAGATTAGCAAACTTCTGCCAGTCATCCCCCGGCATCTTGTAGATCATTGGAGACTTGCCATGCACCACCTCGTCGTGACTCAACGGCAGCAGGAAGTTCTCGTCATAGAAGTACATCATACTGAACGTAAACTTGTCCTGCTGATGACGGCGATTGATCGGATCCAGTTTGAAGTAATCCAGCGTATCATGCATCCAGCCCATCATCCACTTCATCCCAAAACCAAGCCCCCCGGCAAAGGTAGGCCGGCTGATACCCGGCCAGTCGGTGGCTTCTTCGGCAATGGTCTGTACGTCAGGAAAATCCCGGTAGACCGTCTCGTTCATGTCCTTTATAAAAGCGATCGCTTCCAGGTTCCCATCCCCGCCGTATTCGTTAGGCGTCCACTGCCCCTCCTTCCTCGAATAATTCAGTTTGAGCATCGAACTGACGGCATCCACCCGCAAACCATCGGCATGGAATTTATCCAGCCAGAACCGCGCATTGCTGATCAGAAAGGACTTTACCTCTCCCCTGCTGTAGTTGAAAATATAGCTGTTCCAGTCAGGATGAAATCCCTTTCGCATATCCGCATATTCATAGGTGTTAGCACCGTCAAAAAGGTACAACCCATGATAATCATAAGGGAAATGTGAAGGCACCCAGTCCAGCAGCACGCCAATCCCTTCTTTGTGAAAAGCGTCCACCAGCGCCATAAAGCCCTGCGGATCGCCGAACCGGGAAGTAGGCGCATAATAGCCCGTCCCCTGGTATCCCCAGCTGCCGTCAAAAGGATGCTCCATCACCGGCATCAGCTCGACATGGGTAAACCCCATTTTCTTTACATAAGGCACCAGCAGCTCGCGCAGCTGATCATAGGTGTTATATCGCTCTTCGTTATTTTTATCGGGCCGCATCCAGCTCGCCAGGTGTACCTCATAAACGCTCCATGGCGCATCCAGCGCGTTGTGCTTCTTCCTGTCAGCCATCCAGCCCTGGTCCTGCCAGGAATAATCAAGCTCCCAGGTAATGGAAGCGGTCTGCGGACGCATCTCCCAGAAATTGGAATAAGGATCGCCCTTGTCGAGCGTCCCGCCATTCACGCCGGTAATATGATATTTATACGCCTCGCCGCGCGGCAGGTTCGGAATAAAACCTTCCCAGACACCCGAACGGTCCAGCCGGACAAACAAAGGATGTAGCCCCGGCGTCCAGTTGTTGAAATTGCCGATTACCGAGATGGAGGTCGCATTCGGCGCCCAAACGGCAAAATAGTACCCTTCCGTGTTTAGCACTTTTAGCCGATGCGAGCCAAACCTTTCGTACAACCGGTAATGCGTGCCGTTCTGAAAATTTCGGATATCCTCTTCCGTGAAGAGAGAGTAATTCCATACTGACTTAGTAGAGTCTACAAAATGAATATCCTCGTATCGCTTTTCCAATGAATTATTTTTTTTACCGTTTATGGAATTTACCCAAAACACACTCTTCTCTTTAACGTAAATTTAAGGGATTCACCTTTGCTTATCCCTATTTTACCGATTAATATTGTCAGCGTCAAAACTATACTGTAGACCATTATGCCAAAACACCGCCTACTTCCCCTTTTCTTTGTCTTCTTTTCGATAATGGCCCATGCGCAATCCGGCCGCGTATCGGGAAAGATCGCTGACACGGCTGAACAAAAGAATCTTTCTCACGGCTCTGTTCTGCTGCTTCGTTCGACCGACTCCATCATGATCCGCAACACCCGGACCAATGCCTCCGGTGACTTCCAGCTGGACAAAGTACCGGCCGGTCAGTTCCTGTTGCTGATCACTTATCCGGGTTACGCTGACTATGTCGACCAGGTCAGTCTCAAGGACTCGCAGTCGCTCGTTCTGCCTCCAATTGGCATGATCCTGAAAAGCAAACTACTGGAAGAAGCAGTAGTGTATCACAAAAAGGGGGCCATACAAATGAAAGGCGATACCACGGAATTTGCCGCCGACAGTTTTAAGACCCAGGCCAACGCTTCCGTGGAAGACCTTTTGAAGAAATTACCGGGCATACAGGTAGATAAGAATGGTAAGATCACCGCACAGGGCGAAACGGTAAAAAAGGTTCTCGTCGACGGTGAAGAGTTCTTCGGCGACGACCCCACCCTCGTCACCCAGAACCTGCGCGCCGACATGGTCGACAAAGTGCAGCTCTACGATAAGAAAAGCGAGCAGTCCGACTTTACCGGCATCGACGACGGCCAGCGGGATAAAACGATCAACCTGAAACTAAAAGAAAACAAAAAGCGCGGTGCTTTTGGCCGGATCAGCGCCGGCGAAGCCACCAATGGCTACTACGACTACCAGCTGATGGCCAACTATTTCCGCAATAAAGAAAAGTTCGCCGCCTATGGGATCATCTCCAACGTAGGCAAGACGGGCCTGAACTGGTCGGAAAGAGACAATTACGGGCAAAGTTTTGCCGCCAATGTCAGCAGCGACGGCAACGGCAACTTCATCTACGAAGGGCCGCAATCCAATAACGAGCTGGACAGCTGGTCCGGCAACTACGAAGGACAAGGACTCCCGGACGCCAAGACGGGCGGTCTGCACTATAACAACAAATGGAACAACGATTTCCAGACGGTCAATGGCAACTATAAATACATGGACCTCCATGTCAACACCACCAATACGACCAATACGGAAAATATCCTGCCCGATACGCTCTATTATACCAGCCAGCGCTCCACCTCCAAAGACCGGATCATCCGGAACAGCGCCGACGGCAGCATCGAAACGAAATTCGACAGCACTTCCTCGCTTAAGCTGATGGCGGACGGCGGTATCGATCATAAGACGACCTTTAACAACACCTACCAGGAATCCCTGGCCAGCGACAGCAGCCTCGTCAATACCAACACCCGGACAACCACGACGACCGGCGACAACAAAGAGCTGAACAGTAACCTGATCTGGAAAAAGCAGCTGGCAAAGAAAGGCCGTACGATCTCCGTCAATTTCCGCGAGAACTACAGCGACAATACGTCTTCCGGCTTCCTGAACTCCGATACGCGGTACTATTCGGGCTCTGCGGTTACTTCCGATTCTTTGATCGATCAGTTCAAACAATACCATACGGACCACCTGCTGCTCGACTCCAAAGCAACCTATACCGAACCCTTGTCAAAGACGACCTACCTGGTCGGCAACTACGGGGTTTCTTTTAACAACAGCCACTCCTATCGCAACTCTTATAACCTCGACA
>JAATGQ010000058.1 GCA_015654595.1 Chitinophagales bacterium
CCACCGCCATCCACACTCACCTCCGTCTCCATGCCCGCATCCACCAACCTCACCAAGGGCCGCCGCGTCCCTACCCCTTTCGCGCTCGCACCCTACCCCCAGATCCTCGGGATCCGCTGCTCCAGCACCATCAGATCAGCCAGCACGATAGCCGTCATAGCCTCCAAAATAACCGGGGCCCGCAGCGCCACACAAAGATCATGACGCCCCTTGACCGAGAACGTTTCCTGCTCTCCCGTCTCCCAATTCAACGTCACCTGGTCTTTCGGCGTGGACGAAGTAGGCTTTATCGCGATCCGGTAAACCAACTCATTCCCATTCGTTATCCCGCCGACAATCCCGCCGGCATGATTCGTCTTTGTATGTCCTTCCATATCGGCAATCGCGTCGTTGTGCTGACTGCCAAACATCCTCGCCGCTGCAAAGCCCGTCCCAAACTCCACCCCCTTCACCGCTGGGATCGCAAAAGCCGCATGCGCCAGCACCGACTCCACCGAATCCCAGAAAGGTTCTCCAAGCCCGATAGGCAAACCGCTTACCCTGCACTCCACAATCCCTCCGATCGAATCCTTTGCATCGATCGCTTTCTGCAATCCTTTATCAAGATCCGGCTCACCGCCAATCTCCAGGATCGAAGACGTCACCGTCACGCCGGCAAGCATCTTCTTTGCAATGACACCGGCAGCAACCAGTCCCACCGTCAGCCGCGCGGAGAAAGCGCCGCCGCCGCGGTAATCCTCATGTCCCCCAAACTTCCTGGAAGCCACGAAATCCGCATGCCCCGGCCTGGGTACCGACCGCTGCTTCGCATAGTCGCCGCTGCGCGTATTGTTGTTTTCAAACAGAATAGTGATCGGGGCGCCCGTACTCTTATCGTTGAAAAGCCCGCTCTTAAAAATGGGCAGATCATCCTCCTTGCGCGGAGTCGTCCCCTTCTGCATCCCTCCTTTACGCCGCTCCAGATCAGGCAAAAAATCCTCCGGCACAAGCGGCAGCCCCGCAGGCACGCCATCGATATTCACACCGACACTCTCGCCATGCGACTCGCCAAAAATATTTACCCTGAAAATACGCCCGAAAGAATTCATATCGTTGCCCCCACTTGTTTTTCTCCTCCACTCACAGTTGCTCCCAACAACGCCAAATGTTCATAAAAATCAGGATACGACTTGTTGATAGCTTCCGCCTCTTCAATCCTTACCGCGCCCTTAGCCTTTAACGCGCCTACCGCACAAGCCATCGCAATACGATGATCGTGACGGGAATGCACCGTAGCGCCATTCACGCCTTCACCGCCATAGATCCGCATGATATCGCCGTCCAGCTCGATCTTCACCCCCATCTTTCCAAACTCATCCTGCAGCGTAAGACCACGATTGCTTTCTTTGTGCGCCAACCTCGAAACCCCCTTGATAACCGTCGTACCAGCACAGTACGAAGCCAGGGCCACCAGCGGAGGAAACAGATCCGGACAATCCGTCGCATCGAATACAAACGCCTTCAGGCCCGTCCCCGCCGAGCCTCCAGCCATGCCAACACCACCAGCCGCAGCCTTCCCCGCCGGGCCTCCAGCCGTACCAGCGTCGCCACCTGCAACCGTCCTCGCCGAGCCGATACCACCAGTCCCTGTTGTCCCGCCTTCCACACCGACACCATCAGCCGAAACCTTCCCCGCCGGGCCAACACCATCATCCGACTTCGAACCCGCGCCAATCGCAGGCCCCACCTTCATTCCATCCGCACCAATCTCCAACAACGCCCCACTATCCCTGATCGCTTTTAAAATTTCTTTATCCGCCTGTGTCGAAGCCACATCCAGCCCTTTCACCAGGATCGGTCCGGCAATCGCACCAGCCACCAACAGAAAAGCCCCGCCGCTCCAATCCCCTTCAACCGTATAAGCCACATCCCGTCCATCCGCGCCGCGAGATCCCGTAAAGCCAAAAGCTTCATAATTCCGGTTCTCCACCTCCCATCCAAACACTTTCATTACCGCCAGCGTCAGATCGATATAAGGTTTGCTCTTCAGATCGTTTACCGTGATCGTCACATCCTTCGCACCCGCAGCAGCATACGCCAGCAGCAGTCCCGTCAGGAATTGCGAACTCAGCGATCCGTCGATCGTAATCGACTTCGGCTGTAAAGGGCCTTCGATCTCCAAAGGCAGCCTGCCCTTGTTTGATACCACCCGTATATCCAATAAAGGAAAGATCTCGTCAAAAAAATCCATCGGTCTCGTTACCAGGCTTCCTTCCCCACGCACCATCACCTTACGGCCGCTAAGCCCAAAGATCGGCGCAAACATTCTCAGGCCAAGACCGCTCTCACCGCAATTCACCTGCAACTCGCGGCCAGTCTCCCCCGCCGCCTCCGCAACCTCACCACCACCCGCCACCGTTCCAGTCTCCGCCGCCGCCGCCGCAACCTCACCACCACCCGCCACAGCCGCAACCGTACCTGCACCCGCTGCAGCCCCACCCGTACCTGCACCCGCCGCCGTTCCACCCGCCACAACGCCGCCAACCGCACCGACACCGCCAGCCGCCATTCCTCCCGCCACAACGCCGCCAACCGCGACGACCGCCTGGGCCGCATCACCGTACCCAGCCGAACTTCCAGCCTTCCCCCCTTCACCAGCAACCGCGCCCGCCGCAGCGCCAGGCTTCCCCGTTCTCACCCCCTCACTCTCCACCAAAAGCGCCCCGTCTTCCAACAACGTCACCTTCGCCCCCAGATCACGAATAACGCCAAGCGCGGCCTTGTCATCATTGGAATGGCCGGGATGATGAATAACAGTCTTGCCTACATGCAGCAACGCCGCCGCACAAGCCCGCTGCATACTGCTCTTGGAGGCCGGGGCCAGTATGGTCCCCTTTAATATCGATGGTTCAATTTGCTTTAACATCAGCGTGCCGTTATAATTGATTGTACCAGTTTATCCAGTTCAACGATCGGGATCACCTTCACAACAGCCTGCCCGATCTTATTCAATAACACATAATTCATAGAATCTTTTTCCTTCTTCTTATCCATACGCAGCACATTCATCACAGCCTTAGGATCATACTCCGCCAGCGTAGGCAGCCCGTACTTCTTCAGGGTCTTTATTATCCTGCCCGTTTCCCGGAAAGGAGTAAACTCTTCGGAGATCATAGCCGCCGCAACCATACCGATCGAAATCGCCTGTCCATGCGAAAGCTCGTACAGGTTCTCGATGGCATGCCCCAACGTATGCCCAAAGTTCAACAAGCGGCGATCGCCATGCTCAAACTCGTCCTTCTCGACGACAGAAGATTTGATGACCACGTTCTTGCGGATCAGCCTGGCAAGCGCCTTGCTGTCCTTCTGATAGGTCGTCAGCTTACCCGCTTCCAACTCTCTGAACAACGCAGCATCCTTGATAGCCGCATGTTTAATGATCTCGGCAAAACCGTTGACCCATTCCTCCTTTGGCAAAGACTTCAGCAGGCTGTAATCGTACAACAGGAACTGGGGCTGCCGGATGGTGCCGGCCAGGTTCTTATACACGCCTACGTCGATGCCATTCTTGCCGCCGATGGAAGCGTCCACCATGGCCAGGATCGAAGTCGGTACAAATCCAAAAGACAAGCCGCGCATATAAATGGCAGCCACATAACCGGTAATATCGGTGACAACACCGCCGCCAACACCTACCAGGAAAGTCTTGCGGTCCGCCCCAAAACCGATCAGCTGATCGATGATCGAATCGACGGTGGCCTGAACCTTATACTGTTCGCCGGCATTGATGACGATCGTGTTCCAGCCGCCAAACATCCGCTGGTGCTTGCCAAAAATATGTTCGTCTGTGATGATGACCGTATTGTCTTTGTCGACGAGCTTTTCCAGGTAAGAAAAACTGGCGTCCAGGTAATACGTCGACGTCTTACCCGAAAATTTGTACTGCAATTTGTTCATAATGCGTCTTTAAATCTGTCTATGATTTCCAGCTCACTATCCAAATTCTTCGACTTGTGGTATTCTTCCTGCTTGCCTATATAATCCACTACCTGCTTGACTCCGCTCGGACTCACCGAATAAGCGGCATACCCTTCCTCCCAGGCGAACTCACCCGGTATGGCCAGCAGCCTGCTTTCATTGATCCAGTTCGCAGCAAAGGCACGAAGGGTCCGCATCACCTGTAACAGGTTCTGTGAAGGCATGAGCTGCAGCAGACAGTGCAAATGATCTTCTACACCGCCGACAGCCACAACTCTCATTCCTTTTTCTTCGCTTTCCTTTTGCAGATGAGTAAACAGCACCCTGCGCACCGGCCGGCTCAACAAAGCCTCCCTCTGCCGGACGACCCAGATGGCATGCACGAACAGATACGTCTGCGTTGTCAAAACCTTCCCGGCGGTCTCACCCGGCGAGGCATTCGCCCCGCCAGTCGGCACCCCCGTGACATTCCCGGCGGACACACCCGGCGCCACCTCCACGCCCGCAGCCCTCCCGGACGCGGCCCCACCTTCCGGCTGCACCGCCTCCTTGCCCGCACTTGTGGCCTGCGCCCCCGTGCCCAGCGGCTGTTCACTCCCGCTCATGCTAGGAATTCATGATCTTGTTCTGATGATTGATGGACTCCATATGCACCGCATCATAATACTTAGTGATGAACTCCTTGCTCAGGTTCAGCTTTTCGCCCTTGCCAAAAGCCTTCTCCAGGATGTCGTTCCAGCGATTGGTCTGCAGGATGGTGATATTATTGTCCTTTTTGTATTGACCGATCTTATCGGCAACCTTCATTCGCTGACCCAGCAGTTGGATCAGTTCGTCGTCGATATGATTGATCTGCTCACGCAACTTTTCCAGCGCGGTGATAAACTCTTGTTCGGTTGTGGTCTCGTGACGCCACTTGATGCTGTTCAGCAATTCGGCCAGACGCTCAGGAGTGATCTGCTGCTTGGCATCGCTCCAGGCCTTGTCCGGATCGATATGCGTTTCGATGATCAAACCATCCATATCCAGGTCGATCGCCTTCTGCGCTACGTCGAGCAGGATATCGCGGCGTCCGGAAATATGAGAAGGATCATTGATCATCATCAGTCCGGGCGTACGGCGTTTCATTTCGATCGCCAGGTGCCACATCGGGGCGTTGCGGTATTCTGTATTTCCGTAAGAGCTGAAGCCGCGGTGGATCAACCCGATCTGGGTAATGCCTGCCTTTGCGACGCGCTCTACAGCTCCCGTCCATAATTCGATATCAGGGTTGATCGGGTTCTTGATCAGTACCGGCACATCGGCGCCGCGCAGCGCATCAGCCACATCCTGCACGCTGAACGGGTTAACCGTCGTACGCGCGCCAATCCATAACACGTCAACGCCGAAATGCAAAGCATCTTCCACTTGCTTGGCCGTAGCAACTTCCACAGCAACCGGCAAACCAGTCAACTTCTTCGCCTGCTGCAACCAAGGCAATCCCTTCGTTCCAATCCCTTCAAAGCTGCCGGGACGAGTACGCGGCTTCCAGATACCCGCTCTCACAATATCAACCTTACCTGTCTTGGCCAGGCGTACGGCTGTCTCTACCGTTTGTTCTTCCGTCTCTGCACTACAGGGACCGGAAATGATCAGGGGCCGTTTCTTCCAGGCATCCTGAACTACTTCCTTTGCACTCTTTGTTGCTGTTGCTTCCATAACATGTGAAATTTGGTAATTTTTATTGCTATCGGTTCCGGCCTGGCCGGCGCCCGAATTTTTCCATCGCTGCCAATGACGTCCTGGCACAAACGCACATCATCCATGCCTTCGCGATTCCTACCGCCTCCACCGTTCCCGATTACGCCTACCTGGAATTTGCATCATTCATCCGGATCCTTCTTCCCTTGAAATTCTTCCCGTCAATCGCCCGGATCATCTGAGCAGCAGAACGTTTGTCGATCTCGATCCAGCTGTTCATTTCCTTCATATCGATCCGTCCCAGCACTTCCTTTCGCAAATCGCTCATATCGAGGATGAACTGTAGGAAACTTGCCTTGTAAAACCCGTCCTTCGTCCCCAGGTTTACAAACAACCGCGCATAATCGCCGCTGCTGCTGCTGCTGTTGCTGTTGTAGCGGGCCTTCCCTTCACCAGCCTCACGGCGGTTGAAATTGCGCTCTCCGCCACGGGCATCACGTCCACCCGGCTCACGACCCCGGTCACGCGCATTCAAGTCTTCCGCATTCTCATAATACTTCAGGAACCGGTCAAACTCCATCGCCGCCACCCGCTTCAACACCTCTTCCTTACTCACATCTGCAAACTTCTCGGCCAGCATCGGTACATAGGTCTCATAATCCCCGTGGCTGATATCCGCCTGCAGCAGCTTATCCATAAAGTGGAAGAACTGCTTACGACATACATCCTTCCCGCTCGGGACCTCCATTTTATGGAATGACGACTGAACGATCCGCTCTATCTGCCGCAGCTTCCCGATCTCCCGGCTGTGCACGATCGACAGCGAAATACCCGTACTTCCTGCACGACCCGTACGACCGCTCCGGTGCGTATAAACCTCAACATCATCCGGCAGCTCGTAGTTGATGACGTGCGTAATCTCCTTGACGTCGATCCCGCGCGCCGCCACATCCGTCGCAATCAACAACTGCAGCGTCTTATCCCGGAATTCCCCCATCACCTTGTCACGCTGCTGCTGGGTCAGATCCCCATGCAGGGCGTCAATATCATATCCTTCCCTCGTGAGCTTTTCCGCGATATTCTGCGCGTCTATCTTGGTACGGGTAAAAATGATCCCGTAAATACCCGGATTGAAATCGATGATCCGCTTCAACGCCTCATACCGATGATGCGCAGCCACCACATAATACTGGTGGTCGATATTCTTGTTCGCAGTATTAACCTTGCCCACCGTGATCTCCTTCGGACTATCCATGTACTTCTTGCTCACCCGCTTGATCTCAGGCGGCATAGTCGCACTAAACAACCAGGTAGCTTCCCGCTTCGGCGTATTCTGTAAGATAAACTCGATGTCGTCCTGGAAACCCATATTCAACATTTCGTCCGCCTCGTCCAAAACAACATAACTGATCTGCTCCAGATTAATCGCTTTCCGCTCGATCAGATCGATCAGACGACCCGGAGTCGCCACTACGATCTGCACGCCTCTCTTCAGGTCCCTGATCTGCAATCCGATCGAAGTACCGCCATATACAGCAATTACATGCATACCCGGCATAAACTTCTTGAACGATTCCAGTTCGTTAACAATCTGAAGACACAATTCACGTGTCGGACAAACCACCAGGGCTTGCGGATGCTTCTGCTCCACTTGCACCAGATGCAACAAGGGCAGGCCAAATGCTGCCGTTTTTCCCGTACCAGTCTGTGCCAATCCAACCAGATCTTTGGTACCGCTTAAAAGTACAGGAATTGCCTGCTCCTGTATGGGGGTCGGTGTTATGTATCCCAGCGCATCAGTAGCCTGTACCAACCGCGGATCCAGACCTAACCCTTCGAATGTCGTCATAATATCTAAAAATTTGGCGCAAAGGTACGTCATTTAAGCCGTATGCCCCTATTCCGCCCATGCATTGATTATTGATTTTCAACTTACCCAAATACCTGCATCGTATCAATTCAAGTTCCTTGGGCGTCTCCCTTCGGGCCAGGCTGTCCGCAGTGCACGGCACTTTGCTCCCATCCTTGACGCTCTCCTCCAACCTTTCCCCCCAAAGAAGGGCGGCGCCCCCCGCCGCCCCCCAAGCGGCTAAATGATCTCCCCACCACACTCTCCTCCAACCCTCCCCCCTTGCGATCCAGCCCTACACCGCTGCCCCTGCTCCAGCCCCCTCAGCGAATGATCCGCTTTATTTTGTTCGCACTCTCCATCAATTCCCGCAAATACGCATAATTCTCCTTCTCCAGGCAACTCTTAAACTTCCGCAACTGCGCAATATGTTCATTCAACACATCCAACACATGCTCCTTGTTTTGCTGAAAGATCGGCAGCCACATCGACGGATTACTCTTCGCCAACCGCACCGTACTCTCAAAACCACCACCCGCCAGCTCGAAAATCGCACTGTCCTCCTTTTCCTTCTCCAAAACGGTGTTTGCCAACGCAAACGAGGTTATATGCGAAATATGACTAATGTATGCAGCGTGCATATCATGGCTGTTCGCATCCATATACACCATATTCATCCCCAGTGCGGTATACAGCGATTCAAGCAGCGCGACGGCGTCAGGCGCGGAATCCTCCTTCGAACAGATCACACAGCTCCTGCCAGCAAAAGCCCCATGCACCGCCGCCTCCGGGCCGCTATACTCGGTCCCCCACATCGGATGCGTCGCCACAAACCGCGACCGCAGCGGATGCGAAGCCAGACTCTCACACAAGGCCAGCTTTGTAGAACCCGCATCGGCAACAATCTGTGAAGGCCCGATCAGGTCCATGATCTGCCTCACAACCGGCACCGTAACATCCACAGGGATAGCCACATAGATCAGCTGCGACCGCCTGACCGCCTCTTCCAGCGGCAACGCCTCATCGATCAATCCCAACTCCAACGCCTTCTCAAGGCTGGCCTTCGTATCACTCACCCCGATGACATGACGGACAAGCCCCCGGTCCTTCAACCCCAGGCTGAAACTGCCGCCAATCAAACCTACCCCTACTATGGTCATTGTATCCACCATCGGAACCTATTTATTCAATTTTTTGATTCGATCGATACTCTCCTGCAGCTTTCCTACCGTACTGCAAAGACTGACACGGATATAATTATCACCCGCAGATCCAAAGATCCCGCCCGGCGTGATGAACACCCCGGTTCCATAAAGGATATCATCGCTCACCTGGAAACCGGTCTTGCCGCCCTTTACCTTCGCCCACACAAACAAACCCGCCTGCCCCCGCTCAAATTCAGTCCCGACCAGCTCCAGCAACTCAAACACCTTCTCTCGACGCTCCCGGTAAGTCTTGTTCACGCTCTCATACCAGTCCTTCCCAAGCGACAAGGCCTTAGCCGCCGCTAGCTGCATCGGCAAAAACATCCCGCTGTCCATATTGCTCTTGAAACGCATCACCTCATCGATCCGTGGTTTTGCGCCGCAAAGCGTTCCAATTCTCCACCCCGCCATATTCTGCGACTTGCTCAGTGAATTTAATTCGACCACGACATCCTTCGCGCCCGGAACAGCCAGCAAACTCTTCGGCGATTCATTTAAAATAAAGCTGTAAGGATTATCATGACAGATCAGAATCCCGTACTTCTTTCCAAATGCCACCAGCCTCTCGAACAACTCCGGTGTAGGAAGCTGCCCCGTCGGCATCTGCGGATAGTTCACCCACATCAGCTTGATCCGGCCCGCACCGCCATCGTTAAAGGAATCAACCACCTTCTCCAGTTTGGTAAAATCCGGCATCCAATGCCCCTCCGCAGTCAACTCATAATCCACGGAAACCCCGCCGGCAAGCTTTACCGCACTACGATAGGTAGGATAACCAGGATTTGGGACTAATGCCCCGTCACCGTCGTTCAAATAGGTCATACAAATGTGCATGATCCCTTCCTTCGATCCGATCAACGGCAGGATCTCTGTATCCGCATTCAGCTCCACCCCATAGTACTGCTTGTACCAGGCAGCAACTGCCTGCCGCAGAACGGGCGATCCTTTATAAGACTGATACCCATGAACGTTAGGCTTAGCGCTTTCTTCCTGCAAAACCTTGATCACATCGGGATGCGGCGGCAGATCGGGACTGCCGATACCCAGATTGATCACATTCTTACCTTGCTTATTCAACTCGTCTATCTCCCTTAATTTTTGCGAGAAATAATACTCGCCAATGCCTTCCAGTCTCTTTGCCGTTATCATATCGTTTTTCCTTTTTTATAAGTACCATAGATCTTCAACTCCGCCGTGATAGGTTTTATAGCCTCGATCACCCGATTGAACTGTTCAAGATCATCGAACTCCATATCCGCATGAAACGAATACTGCCACTCACTGCCCGGTATAGGCATAGACTGCAGCTTGCTCAGATTGATCCCCCCCTCCGCAATTGTCGTCAATACCCTCGCCAGGCTTCCCCGCGAATGATCCGTGTAAAAATTGACGGAAGCCTTATTCGGATCCTCCACTTCAACGACACTCTCCTCCCGCTGCAGGATCAGGAACCTCGTATAGTTGTTCTTCATCGTATGAATATTCGGCGCCAGCACATCCAACTCAAAAAGATCCGCAGCCAGCGTGCTCGCAATAGCCGCAATATGCTTGCTGCGATGCTGCTGGATATGCTTCGCGCTAAGCGCCGTATCCTCCGTCTCCACCAGCTTCCAGCTCGGATGCTTCTCCAGGAAATCGATACACTGCAGCAACGCCATATGATGCGAATGCACCTCCCGGATATCCTCCAGCTTAACCCCCGGATTGACCAGCAGGTTCTGCCGGATCTGCAGATAGATCTCGCCAACCACCCGAAGATTGCTCTTCTGTAATAAGTTATAATTTGGTAAAATGGACCCGGCAATCGAATTCTCTATCGCCATCACGCCGCCCTCACTTTCTTTCTTGCTCGACGCCACCCGGATGACTTCCCGGAAAGTAGCACAGGTGATCACTTCTACATCCTTCCCAAAAAATTGCTGCGCCGCTACCTGGTGAAAGCTGCCCTCATAACCCTGAATAGAAACCCTCGTTCGTTTTGCTGCTGTATCCATAATATTTATTACGCCGGCCTAAAAAGCGAAAGTCCCGGTCTTTCGACCGGGACTTTCTTATGTTAATCTTTTTTATTTAGCTGTTAACAAAAGCAATCCCGGTCCACTTGTAAAGTAGAAGTAAAAATAAAAGGTAAAAAATCGGTATGCTTTTGCTGTGATCATAATACTAGGTCAAAACTACATACTTTGACGGAATTACAAAATTTATTTTTGGGAACTTTATCGCCTGCGGGCATTTCACACGGCCTCACCAGGCCTTTAATCCAGCCTCCTGGCCATTTGATCATCGATCAGCTTAAACAAATGGAACGGCTTATACGTCCTCCAATTATCAATCTCCATCAACTCTACAAACCTGTTCAACTTCGCTTTCCTGAAATCATGCTGCGTCTGCTCCGGCATGTTCAGACAGACGATCCACCCCTCCGCATCCGTCACCTCTTCAAACCACTCCTCGTAATAATCTTTATCTCCACTGTGAAAATTGAGCACATTTTCGGTGATCAATATAAACTTGGTTATCCCAAACTCAAAAAACTTGTCCGTTACCTCCCGCTTCAGATTCATGATATCATTCTCGATCGCATCATTCCACTCCCCAAACAATTCAATGATCACATAATGCTCGTCATAATCCGCCAGCAACACTTTCAGATACAAGGTCCGCGGCCCGAAATCATCCCACTGCGGATGGATATAATAGTTATAAATGGTTTGCGAGAACTCAAACTCGGAATAGATCCTTCCATAGAAAGGCGAGCGCTCGTCCTCCTCACTCACATACATGTGGCGCCAGTTGTAAAAAGGCTCTATTTCGTGCATATTAAAAAATTTAAATTCGACTCTTTCCCGCCGCCTATCGAGCGGCTCTCATCCGGCCATCACCGGCCCGCCGACGCCGCATCTGCCAGCCCTCACCCCGAACGTCCTCTATCGCCGCCTACCGGCCGACCACCCGCCAACCCACGGCCACAACACTATCGCCGCCCCGCCTTCTCCACCGCCTTGCGCACACTCCCCGCCTCCAGCAGCAAAGCCTTCGCCTGCTCATAATCAGTCATCCCCGTCTCCTCCATCAACATTTTCGTTCCCCTCTCCACCAACTTACTGTTCGTCAGCTGCATATTCACCATCTTGTTGTCCTCCACCCGGCCAATGCGGATCATAACGGATGTCGTCAACATATTCAACACCAGCTTCTGCGCCGTTCCGCTCTTCATCCGCGTACTCCCCGTCACAAACTCCGGCCCAACCACCACTTCGATAGGAAAATCACAGGATGAAGCAACCGGGCTTCCCGGGTTGCAAACGACACAGCCAGTCACCACGCCCCTCCTCCTGCTCTCCTCCAACGCCCCGATCACATACGGAGTCGTCCCGCTCGCCGCTATCCCCACCACCACATCCTTCTCACAAACCCCATGCTCCTCCAGGTCAAGCCAGCCCTGCCGGGCATCGTCTTCGGCATTCTCAACAGGCTTCCGGATCGCGACCTCCCCCCCGGCAATAATGCCGATGATGAGATCAAAAGGCATACCATAGGTCGGCGGTATCTCGCTGGCATCCAATACCCCAAGACGGCCGCTCGTACCCGCTCCTATATAAAACAAGCGCCCCCCGGCAAGCAATTTATCAGCAATCACCGCAACCAAAGGTTCGATCTGCGGAATCGCTTTTTCCACCGCCAAAGGCACTTTCTTATCCTCCTGGTTGATCCCGGTCAGGATCTCCCTTATAGACATTTTTTCTAAATGATGATACCGACTATCGGCTTCGGTAACCTTCTCAAATGACATTCCTGCTGCTGTATTTAATTTTGATGATACTTGATTAACCCGTCCATCGGCTTTTGCAGGATCTTCCCCTGCTCAAACTCATACCCGTGACAAAGCTCTTTGATCACATCACGGAACCCATAAGCCACCCCCCCAACAAAATGGATCGGGAACTTCCAGCTCTCCCGGTACTTACACAAATGCTGAAAGAAAAAATCGTTTAGCCCATCCTCGATGATGTTCTCGATCATATAATGCCCCCTGTTCTCCCCCAAAAAGGCAGCATAGGAAGCAAGATACCGGTTAGGCAAGGGCTTCTTATAAACATTTTCGAGGATTTCATTACTGTTGATGGCATATTTAGCGTCAAACTTATACCGCAGTTCCTCATCAAAGGTATTATACAGGTAATATTGTATTACCTTTTTGCCCAGGTAAGCCCCACTGCCCTCATCCCCAAGCACAAACCCAAGCCCAGGGCTATTCTTGGCGATCTTCCGCCCATCAAAATAACAGGAATTGCTCCCCGTACCCAAAATACAGGCAATCCCCTTCGTATCCCCGCACAAGGACAGAGCCGCCCCCATCAGATCATGCGTCACATGCACCCTGGCACCCCTGAAAACCTTTCCGATGGCCTTCTGCACCACTTTCCGGTTCTCGGGATGCATCACCCCCGTTCCATAATAATAAATCTCATCTACGGTCAGCTTCTTCAGACCAGGAACCAATTCCCGCTGCAATACCCCTACAATCCCCGCCTCCTCCAAAAAATAAGGACTGATCCCCAACGTTTCGATCTTCTTTTTCTTCCCGTCATAAAGCAGACACCACTCGCACTTGGTTGATCCGCTATCGGCTATTAGTATATTCATTCTCCTACCCCCTTCAGTTTTGCTGCAATTTAAATAAATATGATTGCTTAATTTGCAGGCGCTGGAAAATACCCGGGCAGACTGCCCCCTATCCAGCCGCTAAAAAAATGTCGTTTGAATGAAAAAATTAAAGGTCTGGTTACCCTTGCTTTTCGCGATCGTGATGATGATCGGTATGCTGATTGGTTTCCATTTGCGTGAGAATATCCATACTACGGGATTTTTGAAGACCCGTAAACAGACTCCCGTACAGGAAGTCATCGACCTGGTCAACATGAAATACGTAGATACGGTCTCCCTCGATACCCTGGGAAATAACGCCATCGACGGCATGCTCGACCACCTGGACCCGCATTCGGTCTACATCCCGGCTGTCGAATTATCCGATATAAACGAAGACCTCCAGGGCAACTTCGAAGGCATCGGCGTCGAATTCCAGATCTTTGACGATACTGTCAACGTCGTCAACGTCCTCGCCGGCGGCCCCAGCGACAAGGCAGGACTCAAAGTAGGCGACAAATTTATAAAAGTCGATGACTCGGTCGTAGCAGGCAACGGCATCTCCAATGAAAAGATCCGCAGACTGCTCCGCGGCCCCGGTAACAGCCAGGTATTCGTTACCCTCCTGCGCGCAGGGGAAAACGGACAGCCTCATAAGATACCCATCTTCCGCGGCACCATCCCCCTCCCCTCCGTCGACGTAGCCTATATGATCGACAAACAGACGGGCTATATCCGGATCAACAAATTCTCGGAGACCACCCACGCAGAATTTGCCCAGGCCCTGATGCACCTGCAGGAACAAGGCCTCACACAACTTATTCTTGACCTGCGCGGCAACGGCGGCGGGATACTGTCGGAATCCATCGAGATCGCCGACGACTTCCTCGACGGCGACAAGCTCATCACCTATACGGTAGGCGCCCATTCCAACAGGACGGAATACCGATGCCGCCGCGATGGCCTCTTCGAAAAAGGCAAACTGGTCGTCCTCACCGACGAAGGCACCGCCTCCGCAAGCGAAGTCCTCACCGGCGCCCTCCAGGACTGGGACCGCGCCACCATCATCGGCAGAAGAACCTTCGGAAAAGGACTCGTCCAGGAACAATACCAGCTGAGCAACGGCGCCGCCCTCCGGCTGACCATCGCCCGCTACTTTACCCCCACAGGACGCAGCATCCAAAAACCCTACGACAAAGGACACGAAGACTACAACGACGAAGTACTAAAACGCTTCCACGACGGCGAAGTCCTCCACGGCGATACTGCCCACCACTCCGGCCCCGCCTTTACCACACTCGGCCCGCTGAAAAGAACGGTATTTGGGGGCGGAGGCATCACCCCCGATATTTTTATCGGCTTCGACACCTCCACTATGTCCCGCAGCATCACCAACCTCTACCTCGACGGCGGACTAAGCCGCTTCATTTATACGTATTATATCCAACACCTCCCGTCCTTCCAATCCTATAAAGGCCCTGCCGACTTCATCACCAACTTCCACGGTGACCAACAAGTGCTCGACGCCCTCACCGCCTACGCGGCAAAAGATACCATCAACCTCAAAAGCATCCCGGAAAAAGACAAGACCGTACTCGAACAACGCCTCAAAGCCCTGATGGCCCGCCAGATCTGGCGCACCGAAGGCTACTACGAGGCCAGCAATACTTACGATACTGTAATAAGGAAGGCCCTCTCTTCTTTAAAATAAAAAAAGGCCCCGCGGGGCCTTTTTTTATTTTAATCATTGCTTACTTCGCCTTATCCAGCACTTCCTTCTTCTCTATCCTGTAAGACGTGATCAGCCCCGCTCCCCCGCCGATCGCAATCAACGCAAAGTAGATCGCCACATTCCCCCCATTCACCTCTCCATGATCATGGCCGATCCCATACAACAAAAAGTTATCCATCAGATAGGCCACGAATAACCCCAGCCCAGCCCCAACAAGCAACAAGCCGAACTTCAGACTAATAAAAGGCGCCGGAACATGCGGCGACTTCAACTTAGGATTGATCCCCTTTTCAATAAGCGCCATATTCTCCTTGTTACTGATATACCGTACGCCAAAAATCATCGTAAACAGTGACACTGAACTGATTATCAGCCATATAAAAACTAATTGATCTGGTCCCATATTCTTTCTTTTTTATTCTTTTTTAATCGCCCTGCATGCCGGGCCTTTACACCACATCAGACTACCACCGAAATTCCCCGGTTACACCCTCCCCCAAAAAAATTTCGCGCCGCCGATCGCCGCCCTTCCCCTCCCGGAAAAATCTCCCGCGCCATCCCTCAACCAAAACATTCCCCCCTCTCCAAAAACTTTTCGTGCCGCCCGTCCCTCACTCCCGAAAAATTCCCCCTCCCCAAAATTATCTGTATCTTCCTGTAACCTGCCGGGAACCCAGCGAGTCATATAACCGTGTTACAAGCCAGCCTTACTGATACCGAGGTCATTGCGAGAGTCCTGCAGGGCGAGCAGACCCTTTTTGCCGTGCTGGTGGAAAAATATCAGCAATACGTCTTCACGCTCGTTCTCCGGTTCACCGACAACCGCGAAGACGCCGAAGAGATCAGCCAGGACGTATTCATAAAAGCCTATCGCGGACTGGCCGACTTTCGAGGCGAAGCCAAATTCAGCACCTGGCTCTACACCATCGTCCGCACCAGCTGCCTGACCTTTCTGAGAAAACAGCAACCCAATATCACCTCGCTGGATAATGAAAGAACCCATGTCCAACTCGAAAACCACGAATCCAACTTTAAAGCCGATACCATTGAAACAAAATCCCGGCATGCCATGGTCAACGAAGCCATCCGCCTGCTGAGCCCCGATGACAGCCAGATCATCACTCTCTTCTATAAAGGAGAACAAACACTCGAAGAGATCGGCCGCATCATGGGACTCGACCCCAATACGGTAAAAGTAAAACTACACCGGGCTCGCCGCCGGCTAAAAGACAAACTGGAAAAACACTACAGCGAAGAAGTACAAAACCTTCGCTAAAAATACAAACGGCATCACCATAAAAACACAGACATGAACACACAACAAGCCATCGAACAACGCCTGTGGGACTATATCGACGGACTCAGACCCCCGCCGAAACCGCCGCCATCAACAATTTCCTGGCCACCGATCCCATCTGGCAGGAACACTACCAACGCCTGCTCAACCTTCACCAGCTATTAAACCAATCGGAACTCGAAATACCTTCCATGCGCTTTACAAAAAACGTAATGGAAGCCATAAGCCATACGGGCATCGCGCCCGCCACAAAAAACTATATCAATAAAAACGTGATCCGCGGCATCACCGCGTTCCTGGTCAGCATGATCGCAGGCCTCGTCATCTACTTCGGCATCCAGTTCACCCCGGTCGCCTCCCATTCCTCCAACCTGCAAGTCCCCGACCTCGGCCTCGATAAAATAAACTATACGCATATCTTCAACAACGCTTATACCTCCGCCTTCATGCTCATCGCAACCCTGTCCGGCCTCGTCCTATTCGACGCCTGGCTCCGCCGCAAACGCATACTCAATAAAAGCTAAGAGCCGCCCGGAGGCAGCTCTTCCCGGCAAGGCAGACTTTGCCGGACATAATGAAAAAAGAGGCCGTATACTTTACTCTTGAGACGGCCTCTTATAACTTAATCTTTAAACTTCTTCTTCAACTCCATCAACTTCGCCTGAAAAGGATCCAAAGGCGCGGCCTTTCCTCCACCGCCCGACGGCTTCCCGCCGCCCGGCTTACCACCGGGTCCCCCCGACGATCGCGCACCGCCGCCTGCAGGCTTCGCAGCAGGACTGCCATTCCCCTTCATCGACAAGGAAATTCGCTTACGCGCCGCATCCACTTCCATCACCGTCACCATCACCTTCTGCTGCAGCTTCACGACTTCATTCGGATCGGAAACATACGTATTGCTCAACTGGGAAATATGTACAAGCCCGTCCTGCTTCACGCCAATATCCACAAACACACCAAAAGCAGTGATATTCGTAACGATCCCCGGCACCGTCATCCCCTGCTTCAGATCTTCCATCGTCTTGATCGTCTCTTCGAATCGGAACTCTTCGATCGGATTACGAGGGTCACGACCCGGCTTCTCCAATTCCTTCAGAATATCATCGATCGTAAACTCTCCAACTGTTTCGGTAATATACTTCTTCCTCACTACCTTCTTCCGAAGCTCACCCTGCTGAATCAGATCGGCAACCGAACAATTCAGGTCCGAAGCCATCGCCTGTACCACCGGGTACGTTTCAGGATGCACCGCACTATTGTCCAGCGGATTTTCCGCATTGCTGATCCGCAAGAACCCGGCACACTGCTCAAACGTCTTCGGCCCCATCAGGCTGACCTTTTTCAACTCGTCACGACTCTTGAAAGCGCCATTCTTTGCGCGATATTCCACGATGTTCCGGGCCAGCGTAGCGCTAAGACCCGATACGTAAGTCAACAAATGCTTGCTGGCCGTATTCAGATCCACACCGACGTGGTTTACACAGCTGACCACGATCCGGTCCAGTTCGTCCTTTAACTTTGTTTGATTCACGTCATGCTGATACTGCCCCACGCCAATCGACTTGGGGTCGATCTTCACCAGCTCGCTCAACGGGTCCAGCAGTCTGCGCCCGATGCTCACCGCACCGCGGACTGTAACATCCTGGTCAGGGAACTCTTCACGCGCCACCTCCGATGCGGAATAAATGGAAGCGCCGCTCTCATTGACCATAAACACACTGACGTGCTTGCCAAAATCGATCCCGCGCACCAACTGCTCGGTCTCGCGGCCCGCCGTTCCATTCCCGACGCCGATCGCTTCGATATCGTACTTCTGTACAAGATGCTTCAGCTCCGAAATACTCTTTGCCGTCTCATGCTGCGGCGGATGCGGGTAGATCGTACTGTTATGGATAAAATTTCCCTGTGCATCCAGGCAGACCACCTTACAGCCGGTACGGAACCCGGGGTCTAAGGCCAACACCCGCTTGGAACCCAGCGGAGAAGCCAGCAGCAGCTGACGCAGATTCTCTGCAAAAACCCGGATAGCTTCCTCATCCGCCTTGTTCTTGCTGAGCAGGCGGAATTCGTTCTCGATAGAAGACTTCAGCAAACGGTCAAAGCTGTCTTCGATCGCCTTCTTCACCTCCGCCGCCGCAGGCGAACTGCCCTTTATAAAGATACGATCGAGGTCGTCGACCGCCGTTTGTTTGTCTACATTCAGATCCATGATCAGATAGCCTTCCTTCTCCCCGCGGCGGATCGCCATGATCCGATGCGAAGGACAAGCAGCCAGCGATTCGTTGAATTCGAAATAATCCCGGTACTTCTGCGCCTCTTCCTCATCCTTCTTGCTCGCCAGTACCTTGGAACTCAGCACTGCCGTTTCGGTAAACAACTGGCGTACCTTATTTCTGGCCTGCTCATTCTCGGATACCCACTCGGCAATGATATCCCTTGCACCCTGTAAGGCCTCCTTAGTATCCTTTACCTGCTCATTGATGAACTTTGCCGCCTCTTCCGACGGATCACCAGCCCCCTGGTCGAACAAGAACTTCGCCAGCGGCTCCAGCCCCTTCTCGATAGCCGTAGTGGCCCTTGTCTTACGCTTGGGCTTATAAGGAAGATAAATATCTTCCAATACCGTCGCATCGTAACAGTCTTCGATACGCTGCTTCAACTCAGGCGTCAGCTTCCCAATCCCTTCTATCGTCTTGAGCACCGTTTCCTTCCGCTTGTCCAGCTCGGTAAAATACTTGATCTGCTCAACGACATCGTTGATCTGCACTTCATCCATATTTCCCGTTGCCTCCTTTCGATAACGGGCCATGAACGGGATCGTGGCTCCATCGGCCTGCAGATCATAAATACTATTGACCTGCTTTAAACTAAAGCTTAGCTTTTCGGCTATCTTCTGAATATAAACTTGTTCCATAGCTATATCGGCTCCCCTTTTTTCAGACGGGGCAGCAAATGTAAAGTAAGGATAGCAAGAAAAAAGTTTTTTTATCCCCCTCTTCACTCCCGTTAACAAACAGCCCTTACTGGCCCGTAATATGCCCCCATCAACTCGAAGACGCCTCGATTCCATCCGCCATCCGGTCCGAAAAGCCCCTTTCCCCACAGGCGTCAGTTTCCTCTTTCGACCACCCCGAAATCCCTGCTCCATCTCCCGCTTTCCGCCCGGAAATACCTTACTTTTGTAGCATGAAAATCAGGAATAACATCCTCGAAACAATCGGGAATACCCCCCTCGTCCGGCTCAACCGCCTGACCCGGGAACTTCCCTGCACCGTGCTTGCCAAAGTAGAATACTTCAATCCCGGCAACTCCATAAAAGACCGCATGGCCCTGAAAATGGTCGAAGTCGCCGAACAGGAAGGCAAACTCAAACCCGGCGGCACCATTATCGAATGCACCTCCGGCAATACCGGGATGGGCCTCGCCCTCGCCGCAGTTGTCAAAGGCTACAAATGTATCTTCACTACCACCGATAAGCAGTCCAAGGAAAAAATAGACATCCTCAAAGCCCTCGGCGCAGAAGTCATCGTCTGCCCCACCAACGTAGAACCGGAAGACCCGCGCTCCTATTACTCGATCGCGCGGCGGCTTGCAAAAGAAATACCTAATTCGTTCCATTCCAACCAATACGATAACCTGGCCAACCGCCTCGCTCACTACGAAAGCACAGGCCCCGAGATCTGGGATCAGACAGATGGAAAGATCACCCACCTCGTCGTAGCCACGGGGACCGGCGGCACCGTCACCGGCGCCGCGATGTATCTCAAGGAAAAAAATCCCGCCATACAGGTCTGGGCCATGGACCCCTATGGCTCCCTGCTCACAAAATATTTCCGGACAGGCGAAATAGACATGAACGAAGTTCATCCCTACATCAGCGAAGGTATCGGCGAAGACTTCGTTCCCCAGAACTACGACATGAAATATGTCGACGCCTTCGAACAGGTCACGGATAAAGACGCCGCACTCATGGCCCGCCGCATCGCCCGCGAGGAAGGACTATTCTGCGGCTATAGCGCCGGCACCGCCGTACAAGGCCTGATGCAGCTGAAGGACAAGCTGAAAAAAGACGACGTCGTCGTCGTCATCCTGCACGACCACGGCAGCCGCTACGTTGGTAAAGTATACAATGACCAATGGATGATGGAAAGAGGCTTTCTCGATGTGAAGACATTCAAAGACATCGTCGCCGGCCGCGGCGCAAAACGCATCATAACCGCCACCCCCGACAATACCGTCGCCGAAGCATTCGAGCTGATGCAGAAATACCATATCGACAACCTCCCCATCCTCGAAGACGGAGAAATGATCGGTGCTGTCAGCGAAACCGGTCTCTTCAACCACATGATGCACAACGGAGCCGATATCAAAAACAAACAAATAGCAGAAGTACTCGAAAAACCCTACCCCGTCGTCTCCTTCGACACCCCGCTGGAAAGACTAAGCTCGCTGATCACCAGGGAAAACGGCGCCGTGATGGGTAAGGACGATAGCGGAAACTACCATATCGTCACCAAATACGATCTTATTCAAGCCCTCGGCGCTTAAATACATACCCGCAAAAGTCTTGTAAAGGCCCGCTGATCCAGATGATCATGCGGGCTTTGGTTTTAATTAGTAAAAATACGATGCCGTATAACCGGAGAAATCCGAAGACACCAGTAAATGCTGAAACCGATAAATTCAGCATTTCTTCTATTGATTAGAAGGCTTTAACAAATTAATTTTGATATAGAAGTTGATTGATAACATCAATCACCCAGTATCCCGAAAAACTAACTCGTTTCTAAATCCTGATATCCGTAAAGACCAGAACTCAATTCCTAAGAAATTCCATTGCAAGATCCAATATCAGTCAACTTCTTTTTTCTAAAAACTAACTGATCCTGTAATACCGGCGCTAACGAACTATTGCTCTTTTCGACTAAACTCATTGTCAAATCCAACGTCCGAAAACCACAAAAAGCAGTCCGATCCTTGGAACAACTGTAAACTGCTTTCACCGCCTGAACCCCTCCTGCTAAAAGGCTGATTAGTATGCAAAATTTAGCAGGAGGCCTTCATCGGTAATCTCCGCAGCCAAAAAACCCCGACCTTTGGGGCTATGTCCAGCGATCAGAACAAACCTTCCCGGAGAAAGTCCATCTTCCCCATCTCGGAATCCTTCCGCAGCTACCTTAAACACCATGGCCGCGAAGTCCGCCTCCCCGTCACCTATCGCGACCTGCTCACCGGCATCAACTGGACCATCCCCCTTCGCGACAAGAACAACCAGGACACCCTCTGGGAAACCGCAGGCTACGACATGCGCCACTGGGACTTTATACGCGAAGGTCTCATCCAGATGTACGCCATCCTGAAAACGGAAGGCGACCTCAGCTATACCAAACACCTCGACGTAGCCCGGATAGACTTCTGCAGCTTCGCCAACTCCACTCCCTTCCGCATCAGGATAGTCAACAAGTTCAACGATAACTACGACCACTACTATATCAAACAGGCCGACGCCTCCCGCATCTATGGACTCGAGCTGGAACACCTGCTCTCCCCAAACCGCATCACCTATTTCACCTTTCAGCATACACTGGTCGAAGAACATATCCCCGGCATTCCCGGCGATATCTTTATAAAAAACTTCCTCGACGACCCGACCACAAACAAGATCCGCCTCGCCAAAGAGTTTGTCAAATTCAACGAACGCAGCTTTGTCCGCCTTCTCGGCGACATGCGCTCCTATAACTTCGTCGTCAATATCATCCAGGATATAGAAGACTACCAATACCGGATCCGCGCCATCGACTTCGATCAGCAATCCTATGAAGGACGGAAAAACCTGTACATTCCTCAATTCTTCAAAGAGAACAAAGCCTTCGTAGATCTCTGCCTCCAACACCTCAACAAAGATTCCATCGAACAATACCAGACCGAAGAACGCACCATGATGGCCTTCCGCGTCGCCTCCTCCCGGTTCCGGCTGATGGAACTACTCAACATCATGTCTTTCGATCACGACCTTTCCAGCCCGGAAAAACTACACCAGCTAAGGACCGAACTGGCCGAATACTTCAAAAACCCAGCCTTCTTCAAATGCCGCTCGATGGGTCAGCTGGTAAAAAGACAGCTGAAACAAACCCTCCAGAAGAACCTGGCCCTGCTCCAAAAAAACCTCAGCAAATTCGAAGATTAGCCAGCATTTTAGCCTTGCATGCCTTATATTCGCGGCCTCAAAGCAAGGAAACATGAAAAAATACAAAGCCGGAGTGCTATTTGGTGAAGAATTGGAAGCCTTGTACAAGGACGCCAAAGACAACCAGTTCGCTTTACCCGCAGTCAACACGATCGGGACCAATACCATAAACGCAGTCCTCGAGACCGCCGCTAAAGTGAATTCGCCCGTTATCATTCAATTTTCCAACGGCGGCGCACAGTTCATCGCCGGCAAAGGAATGCCCAATGATCAGCTCCAGGCAAACATCTCCGGCGGTATATCCGGCGCCCTGCATATCCACAACGTAGCAAAATACTACGGCGTTCCCGTCGTTCTGCATACCGACCACGCAGCCAAAAAATGGCTCCCATGGGTCAGCGGCCTGATCGACGCCGGCGAACAATTCCACAAGGAAAAAGGACAACCCCTGTTCAGCAGCCATATGCTCGACCTGTCCGAAGAACCTATCGAAGAAAACATTCATACGTCTGTCGAATTCTTCAAACGCATGGCCCCCCTCGGAATGGCCATCGAAATCGAACTCGGCGTTACCGGCGGTGAAGAAGACGGCGTCGACAACAGCGGCGTTGAAAACCACAAACTCTACACACAACCGGAAGACGTAGCTTACGCCTACACAGAACTTGGCAAGGTCGGCCGCCTCTTCAGCGTAGCCGCTGCCTTTGGCAACGTCCACGGCGTATACAGCCCCGGCAATGTAGAACTGCGCCCCATCATCCTGCACAATAGCCAGGAATATATCCAGAAGAAACTCGGAACCGGCCCCAAGCCCGTCTACTTCGTCTTCCACGGCGGCAGCGGCAGCCCCCAAAACCAGATCCGCGAAGCGATCAGCTACGGCGCGATAAAAATGAATATCGACACCGATCTTCAATGGGCATTCTGGGAAGGTATCCAGCAGTACTACGTAAAAAATGAGCCTTATCTGCAAGGCCAGCTCGGCAACCCCGAAGGTCCCGCCAAGCCCAATAAAAAATACTACGACCCTCGCGTTTGGCTCCGGAAAGGCGAAGAGTCCTTCGCCAAACGTCTCGAAGTAGCATTCGAAGACCTCAACTGTATCAACCGTAACGCATAATTTCCCTAGCCGACGGGTTGGGAAATAATAAATTGTACATTTTAAGGAACCTCTTTCCGGTCTCACCACTGAAAAGAGGTTCTTTTTTTGTTTTGGACGCAGGTTGGTAACTTGCAGATACAAAAAATGCAATCACCATGGCTTCCAAGAAAATATTAGACATCCTAGGAGACAAAGCTTCCTATCTCCTCGATCACAAGCCCGTTCTTGACAAATCGGTACTCAGCGCCTTCCCTTCCCCGAATCACGTGGAAGAGATCTGGACCAACTCTAACCGACCCAATCCTGTATTAAGAAGCCTCCAAACCCTTATCGGCCACGGCCGTCTCGCCAATACCGGCTACCTGTCCATCTTTCCCGTAGACCAGGGCATTGAACACAGCGCCGGCGCCTCTTTCGCAGCCAACCCCATGTATTTCGACCCCGAAAATATCATTAAACTAGCCGTAGAAGCCGGTTGCAACGCCGTAGCCTCCACCTTTGGCGTACTCGGGATCATGAGCCGCAAATACGCTCACCGCATCCCGTTTATCGTAAAGATCAACCACAACGAATTCCTTAGCCTGCCTAACCGTTATGATCAAACCCTCTTCGGTAAAGTAAAAGACGCCTGGAATATGGGCGCCGTCGCCGTCGGGGCCACCGTATACTGGGGCAGCCAGGAAAGCGACCGCCAACTGAAGGAAATTGCAGAAGCATTTGAACAGGCACACGAACTCGGCATGGCAACAGTACTCTGGTGCTATACCCGTAACGCCGGCTTCAAAGTAGACGGCGTCGACTATCATACCTCCGCCGACTTCACCGGCCAGGCCAACCACCTCGGTGTCACCATCCAGGCCGACATCATCAAACAAAAACTGCCAACCAACAACGGCGGCTACCTGGCCACCAAACACGGCAAAACTTCACCCCTCGTCTATTCTAAACTCACCCACCCCGATAACCACCCGATCGACCTCACCCGCTATCAGGTGCTCAACTGCTACAGCGGCCGCGTCGGTATGATCAACAGCGGCGGAGAAAGCAAAGGCGACTCCGATAAACAAGACTCGGTCATCACGGCCGTCGTCAACAAACGCGCCGGCGGTATGGGCCTCATCCTGGGCCGTAAAGCCTTCCAACGCCCCTTCGCTGACGGTATCGATCTTATCCAAACCATCCAGGACGTCTACCTGGATAAAGATATCACCATCGCATAATGCCATAAAAACCCAAAGCCGGCTCCCCGCATCCGCAGAGAGCCGGCTTTTGATGTCGTAGCTCATCCTCCGGCAAAGTTCGCTTTGCCATACATAACGAAAAAAATGGCTGTCCGCTTTCGCTCAAAGACAGCCGCTTATTAGAATGTTTCTCCAAGATTGAAGTAAAAAGCACTATACTCCTTACTCACCCCATAATCGATCCCGATATTCGTCCCCGATTTCCTATTGAACTTGATCCTTAACCCTCCGCCAGCAGCGCCATGGATATACGAGAACTGATGGTTATCACGCTCCGTCACGGAATTCGTATTGGCAAACAACACAAACCCGAAAAGGCCATCATCCGTAATATCCTTGCGATACTCCGCTTCAAAATAAAAGAGGTTACGACCCAGATAACGCATCGGATAAAACCCCCTCCCGCTTCGCTGATAAGGCTCCGTGCCAATCGCCGGCAACTGCAGATAAGGCGGCGAACTACCCAGCGTCGACCAGAAATAACTCCAAAGCCCCAACATATTCTGCCCCTTACTGCTAAAAGCAATATACTTCCGCGCATCCACATACAAGGACTGCCAATTGCTTTGACTGCCCAAGAACTGGGGATTCAGCCGATACACGACATTCAGATACCAGCCGGGTATCGGGTTAAAAATATTGTTACGCGTATCCCCCAGTAAGTTCAGAGAAAGGCCCTGCGAAAAGGAATTGGAATGATTCCCCGTCCCTACGGGATAATGCGTGAACTGCTGAAGGTTCAGCGAATCGTTATTCGTCCGGATATGAATATTATAATCCATATTGTAACCCATACCCGCCAGAAAAAAAGGACTGATTCGCTTTAATGCACTTGCATATAACCGGTAGTAGTTATATCGAACGAGGATCTTATCGCTCTTATCCTGCCTTCCGCCTAACCCCCAGGTATACGCCGGATAGATCGAATATCGGGTATCGAGCTGATAGTTCCAGTTATTTTTGGGCGACCAGACATTAGCCCGCAAAGGGAAATTGAACTGCCCACGAAAGTTGAAGCTTGGCGAGAACGTCGCTGTCGACAAATACGTCTCCTTCCTGTCCCCCAGGTAAAAACCGGCCGTCGTTGACGTGATCAGCGCATAACCACCCCCTGGTACCGATGTACTCAAAGGCAGCAGCGAATAATACACCCGCCTCCCTCTTTGACTCCTCGGGTGATGGATATGGATATGCGTAACACCGAGAAAGATCCCGATCAGATCCCGTCCTGTAGTGTCATCCACCCGCTCACCCGCAGGCGCAATCAACATATCTTTCGGGGTCTGAGCCCATGACAATAAAGGGCCGGCAACGATCAACAGCACAACAATAATGCGTCTAAACATAGCTTCCTGGATGCTAATATTGTGCTATATTTCCATTATGAAGCCGCTTCCGCCTAAAGCCCCCATTTCTATGCGCCAAATACTCATTTTCAGCCGCTGCTGCTTGTTGATGTGTTGCGTTTTTGCCCCATCCGTCACCCGGGCCCAACAGATAGCAGCAAATCATTCCCCCAGCCCGGCCTCAGGCCACGTCGCCCCCTCTCCGCAACGCTCCGCATCCGCTGACTTCGACCGCCCCGCCCGCAACGGCTCCGACCGCCCCGCATCCGCTGGCTTCGACCGCCCCGCATCCTCTGGCTCCGATCGCCTCGCTCCCGAAATAAAAATGCTTACCACTGGCCCCAAAATATCCATACGCGGACTCAGCGCCGTAGACGATAAGATCGTTTGGGTCAGCGGCACAAAGGGAACCGTTGGCCGCTCCACCGACGGCGGCAATACCTGGACCTGGATGAGAGTACCCGGTTACGATAAAAGAGACTTTCGCGATATCGAAGCATTCGATGCCAGGACCGCCATCATCATCGCCATCGACACGCCCGCGCATATCCTCAAAACCATCGACGGCGGCAAGAACTGGAAACTCGTCTATCAAAACGATACCCCAGGAATGTTCCTCGACGCCATGGAATTCTGGAACAGCCAGAGCGGCATCGTAGTAGGCGACCCCATCGACGGCCGCTTTTTCATAGCACGCAGCTTCGACGGCGGCGACAGCTGGCACGAGATTCCCCGCCAGGAACTGCCGATAGCCGACTCCGGCGAAGGATGCTTCGCCACCAGCGGCACCAACATACGCGCACTGGACAGACAATCCGTCTGCTTCGTCAGCGGCGGCCCCCATTCCCGCATCTTTATCCGCGATAAAACTATCGACCTGCCCATCATCCAGGGCGCCACCACCACCGGCGCCAACTCCGTCGCCGTCAAAGATCATCACACCCTCCACGGAGGCCAACACCTCATCGTGACCGGGGGCGACTTTACACACGACACCGATACCACCAAGAACTGCTTCCTCTCCAACGACGGCGGCCATACATGGATCGCACCCACCCAGCCCCCGCACGGCTACCGCGGATGCGTCGAATACATCGGCGGCCACAACGTCCTCTGCTGCGGCACCTCCGGCGTCGACCTCTCCACCGACGACGGCATGACCTGGTCCCTTCTGACCACCACCGGCTTCCACGTCTGCCGCCAGGCCAAAAAAGGCAAAACCGTCTTCCTCGCCGGCGCCAGCGGCCGAATCGCCCGCCTCATCCTCTAAAATTCCCCAAAACAAAAGGGGCAGTCTGCACGACCGCCCCTTTAAAAAAATTATATTCCAACGACTAATTCAACCCCCTGAAATCCACCGGCACCAGCTTACTCACCCCAGGCTCCTGCATCGTCACCCCATAAATCACATCCACCGTGCTCATCGTCGTCTTATTATGCGTCACGATGATAAACTGTGAATTCTCACTGAACTGCCGGATCATATTCGTAAACTTACCCACATTCGCATCATCCAGCGGCGCATCCACCTCATCCAGGATACAAAACGGCGCAGGCTTTATCAAATAGATCGAAAACAACAGCGCCGTTGCCGTCAGCGTCTTCTCCCCGCCGCTCAGCTGGCTGATGGAAGACGGACGCTTTCCCTTTGGCTTTGCAACGATATCGATCCCCGTCTCCGCCAGGTTCTCCGCATTCTCCAGGATCAGATCCGCCGTATCTTCTTCCGTAAACAACGACTTGAAGACCCGCTGGAAATTCTCACGGACTTTATTAAAAGTATCCAGGAACTGCTGATTGGCCGTAGCCTCAACTTCCTGGATCGTTTGTAAAAGACTGTCTTTCGCGCCTACCAGGTCATTCTTCTGTTCAAGGATAAACTCGTAACGCTTCTTCATCTCCTGGAAAGCCTCGATCGCCGTCGGGTTCACCTCACCAAGATTCTCAAGCCTCTTCTTCATCCTATCCGACTTCTCCTGCAGCTCTTCCACCGGCACCTCCCCCGTCCTCGGCTGATCGATGATATCATCCAGGTTGATCTTGAACTCCACACTAAGCCTTTCCTTCATCCCCGCAAGCTGTAACTTCAACTCATTCAGCTTGTCCTTGATCCCGCTCAGCAGATGCTCCAGCATTTCCCTTTCTTTCACCTTATGCCTCAGCTCGCTTTCCCGCTCGCCCAACGCATTACGAAGATTATAATAGGCCTGATCGGCTTCATTCAATGTCTTTTCTTCTTCTTCCTTACGACGCAGCAACTCGAGCAATACTCCTTCCGCATTACCCAGCAGCTCTTCGCTTTCCGCAATACTTTCGTTGGTTTGCTTCAGCTGAGAGGCATTGGCCTCGATCTGGTTACGCAGATCATCCAGTTGTTTGCTCTTGAACTCCATCTCCTGCCTGAGCGCGTTGATCCGGCTATGCTGACGGGTAACCTGCAGGTTGAACTCGTTAAAACCCAAAGAGGAATTGTTATAGTCCAACTCCGCCGCACGATACTCTTCTTCAGCAAGCTGGGACTTTGCTTTCAGCTCATTGACGATACGAACCAGTTCATTCCAGGCGCTGCGCGTATCCTCGATACCAGCCATCGTTTCTTCCAGGTTCAGCTGAAGCTCTTCCAGCCTGTCCTGGGACGTATGCTGCTGCGCATGCAGGTTCTCGATCTTGTTCTGCAGCGAAAACACAAAATTAGTCAGCCGGTTGATGTCTTCCTGTGTCTGACGGATAGCCTGATCCTTCAGCTGCTCTTTATAGCCATTCAACTCTTCGTGTTTCTCCTGGATAGCCGTTTTCAGATCGCCGACAACCGTCTGAAGCCGGGCAACCTCTTCCTGTAACTTTTCCAGGTTCTTGGCACGGCCGATCTTCTTCCCTTCGAACAGACCAACACTTCCGCCCATCAGAGAATACTTGCCTTTGACATACTTACCCGTCTTCTCCAACACCACAGCGCCGTTGCTGTTTTCCAGCGCAGCTTCGGTCTCTGCGATAAAGACATTGCCCAACAAATGCTCAGCCAGTTTGCGGTATTGTGCGTCGACCTCGATGACCGACATCGCCGGGATCA
This sequence comes from Chitinophagales bacterium, assembly GCA_015654595.1. Taxonomy (GTDB): domain Bacteria; phylum Bacteroidota; class Bacteroidia; order Chitinophagales; family Chitinophagaceae; genus Puia. The sequence goes on from JAATGQ010000058.1 coordinate 29,314, forward strand.
TACCGTCACGTGCGCCGCCAGCCTCGACTGCGGCATCTGCTATCTTATCCAGCAGAAAGAAATTGGCTTTCCCCTTCTTCTTCTCATCCAGCAGCTGCACAGCCTGCATACCCTCCTGCAGATCAGCTACGACATAAAAATTCAAATAAGGCTCCAGCACATTTTCCACCGCCGCACGAAAATCCTCTTTCACATAAATGATGTCAGACAAGATCGGGGCGCCATGATTCCAGGCCGGATTCTTATGCAGGAACTTGATACTTTCCGGGTACCCCTCCATACTGTCGATCAGGCTCTTCAGCAGATCGTGTTCGTTCTTCTTGGCGTCCAGACTCCGGCTTTCATCGGCGAGCTGCTGACGAAGAACCTCCATCTGGCCCTGCGCCTGAAGAATATTTTCTTTGGTCCGTTCGTGTTCGTCCTGTAATTGTCGAAGGCCCGATTGCTTCCCCTCTAACTCCTGTTCCTTCATCATCCGCTCTTCTTCCAGCTGCTTCAGCTGACTGTCCCGCACCTGCCGCTCCTCTTCCAGTTGCCGTATTCCCCGCTGCAGGTTCTGGATCGACGTATCCGCAACCGCCACTTTCTTTTCCGCATCGAACTGATCACGCTGGATCTGCGCATTTTCCCTGCGCAACGCATCCACCGAAACCCGCTTCTCGTCAAAGACCTTGCGGCTCTCGTCTACAGACACCTTCAACGACTCCAGCTGCTCCTGCAAACCGGATAATTTATTTTCTTCTTCGCCAACCTGTTGACTGGTGAAGACAATGCTCTCGTCCAACCCCTTTAGCTGTCCTTCGCTCTTCAACAGGAACTCCTGCAGGCTCGTCTCTTTTTCCCGCAGGAAATTCAGACGCTGCGAAGCCAGGTTCTTCTCGTTCTCTTTCGTACGCAGATTCTGCAACAGTTCATTGAACGTATGCTGCATCGATTGCAGCGCCCGCTCCTTCTCTATAAAACCAACCTTCTCCTGTTCGAGACCCGCTTCCTCCTGGGCGATAACCGCCTCCAATCTTATCTTACGATCCGTCTCTACTTCAGACTGCTCATTCAGATCCCGATAGGTCAGGTTAAAGCCTTCCAACGCCGCTTTCGCAAGCTCGATGCTAAGCTCCCGGTACTCTTTCTTTATCTCATAATACTTCTCAGCCTTCTTTGCCTGATTTTCAAGACTTTTCAGCTGGTTGTTGATCTCAAAAAGCAGATCCTCGATACGCGCCAGATCCTGTTCCGTCGCATCCAGTTTCTGCCGGGCTTCTTTCTTTCTGGTCTTGTAGATCGTCACCCCCGCAGCCTGCTCCAACATCCGGCGACGGCTGTTGTCCTTATCCTTGATAATATCATCCACCATCCCCAGTTCGATGATCGCATAGCTGTCAGTACTCACCCCCGTATCCATAAAGAGGTTCTGGATATCCTTCAGACGACAGCTGACATCGTTGAGCCGGTATTCACTCTCACCGCTTTTATAAAACTTACGCGTAACAGTCACTGTACTGAATTCCGTAGGAAGCAGATTCTTCGTGTTCTCAAAGGTCAGGCTGACCTCCGCCAAACCAGACGCAGACCGGGTCTTACTGCCGTTAAAAACCAGGCTTTCCAGGTTTTCCGACCGCAGATGACTGATCTTCTGCTCCCCGATAACCCAACGGATACTGTCGATGATATTACTCTTGCCGCAGCCGTTTGGCCCGATGATCCCGGTAATACCCTCATCAAAACTGATAAAGGTCTTATCAGCAAAACTCTTAAACCCCTTTATTTCCAGGCTCTTTAATCGCACGGTGACAAATTTTAGTTTTAAAACCCGCCCACACGGATCTACTCCCATTTTGGTCGGGCGACAAACCTACATTAAAATATGTAATCTTCCCGAAAATCATCCCACCCCATAGGGCCTTGTTGAAAACTCGTGAATAATCCTTCAGGGCAAAATTTTACCCCCACAAATTCACAATAATCCTGGTCGACAAAGCTATCAAAAGGAGAATTTTATATATTTACGAAAAGAGAGACCTCACATCCTGACAAACACTCATATATGAATAATTTTATTGTTCCCATCGATTTCTCCGAAACATCCAAAAACGCTGCCAGATATGCCGCTCATATCTCGACCCTGGTATCAGACGCGCATATCATTCTGTACAATGTATTCGATCCGCTGGAATATGGCTCCGACAGCAGCCCCCTGGCAACCGACGACAAAGAGGATGCAGCCCGGAAAACGATAGTCGAACTGGCCCTTGAAAGTGTCAAGATCGAACTGAGTGCCATCACCGGAGCAAAAATCTCCTGCGTCGCCGAAGAAAACAAGCATTTCCTCGACACGCTGGAGACGTATGTAAAAAAGAACAATATCCAACTGATCGTCATGGGGAATACGGGTTCCACCCTGCTTACTCAAGTCACCATGGGAAACAATACCCTCAACCTGGTCAGAAGAGGTATCGCCCCCGTGATCATTGTGCCCCCGCATGCAAAATCGACCTCCGCCAAAAACGTGATGCTGCTCACGGATTTCAAAGAGATCGACAACACCATTCCGATCGACACCGTCAAATCCGTGCTCAATCTTTTCCATCCCAACCTGTTTATCGTCAACGTAGATCACGAACACTATGTACAGGTTTCTGACGAATACCATGCTGAAAGAGCAAAACTCGAAGAACAGCTAAAGGAATACAAACCCGAATTCGCGTTTATCCGCCTGTTCGACTTCGTGGAAGCATCCAATCAGTTCGTTACCGACCATAACATCGACCTGATCATGACCTTCCCCCGCAGACATTCATTCTTGTCCAATATCTTCAAAACCAGCAGCACCGCAAAGCTGGCCGGCCACAGCCACGTGCCTATCGTCGCCATCAACTTTTAATATAAAAGGGCCGGCATGCCGGCCCTTTTCACTCTACCCAAAAAGGGCCATCTGGTAAGATGGCCCTTTGACGATATAGGGTGGGGTTAGTAAACTCTACTCAAACTGTACCTTATACGTCGTATACGTTCCCGTTACGGTATTCTGCACCTTCAATACATATACGCCCTTTGCAAGAGCCGCCGGCCGTGAAATCTCGATCGCACTGCTGGTCGGATCATCCACAACCCGTGTCAACACCTGCTGCCCGACCACGTTATACAGCGTCAGCAGATAATGCTGATCCTCCGCCCCCAATATGGCCACATTCAGGATCTTGTCTACAGGGTTCGGATAAACCAGCACCGCGAATACTCCCTTCGCATTCAACTGCACCACATTGCTGTAGTTATCATTCGCGCTGCTGTAAAGCATATGAAGACGGTAATAATTATTTCCAGCCGCCGGGTCCTTATCGATAAAACTTAGCGCGGTGCCATTACCCGTAGGGTCGGCAGCAACCGTTCCGATCGTCGTATAAGGTACAGATCCTCCGCCGGCGCTGCGCTGTACTTCGAAAAGCGTGATCCCGGAATTGGCAGGAACCGTCCAGAACAACTGGTTGCCTTCTGCCGCCTGCCTGCCATTCAGGGTAACCTTTACAGGCAGTACGATCAAGCCGCCGCAAAGTCCATCCAGGTCAAAATAAGAGATACGTGTCAGACAGCCTGCATTCACCGAAGTCTTGGCGACATAAATACCCGTATCGCTCCACGACACAGTATTGATCGTATAGCTTGCATCCGTACTCGGCAGGAGCACGCTATCGGTAGCATCGGTCTTCTTATACCAGGTGAACGTCGCATTCGCCAGCGAATCCGTAGACAATGTAGTACCCTGGTAAACGCAATCCGAAGTCGCCGTAACGATGGTATTCGCCAGCGGCAGAATACTGACATCATTCAGCGCCGCATTTCCGCAGGCATCCGTCGCACGAAGCCGGATCAGGTTATAGGACGTATTGTTATTGATCGTAAAGATCGGGCTGCTTTGAGCTCCTGTAACAATGCTGGGCGTCGCCGGATTGCTCGCGATGATCTCATAAGTATAAGGCCCGATACCGCCAGTCACCGCGGCGCCCACACTAAAGCTGTTGTTATTGCACTGGTAAGCCGTAGACTTGGACAGACTCGGGAAAGAATAAGCCGGAAGCGATACTGTATCATACAGCGTCGTTGTACAACCGGTAAAAGTATATGCCAACACATAAGTAGCGGCATCCAGATCGCTGAACAGGTAAGTATTGCCCGTATGATTCGAATATCCGATCGACACGGCAGAATCATTCTTCTTGACAATCGTCACCGACAAACCGGAGAACGTGCTGGTAACCGTAACCGTAAGATCGTCCGAACCATTCGCTTTCAGACTCGAGGGACATTCCTGCCTGATCGTATAAGACTTGGAAACCGAGCTTGGAGAGGCCGCCAGATAGATCGTGTCCGGTGTTCCGCAGGAACCCGACACGATGATCTTGAATCGTTGCCCGGATTTTACCGTACCCAAACCCGCAATCGTCTTGCTGGTAGAATTGGAAGTGCTGGAATAGATCACATGACCCAGCGTATCCATAATCGTAATCGCGTATGGCGCCTGCCCGGAAGTAACTTTTAAGGTAACATCCGTTGTATTCACCGTACAGGATGCCGCAGCAGAAGCGGTTACGACTATAGGAGGCGCCGCAGGATTAAAACAACGTTCGATCGTCGTATCATTACAGGCATCCGTTATATCGATACAGTAGGGCTGATAACTGAGACCGGTAAAAGCCCCCGTGCTGTTCGTGCTGATGACCGTCGAGCCGCTCTTCAATGTATAGGTAGCCCCCGAGAGGTTGGTGATCCCCGTAATCGCCGCGTTATACGTTGAACAGGTCTGATTGGAGATCGTAACTGCCGCTGCTGCCGAAGGCACAGCAGCCGTTGCGGTAAAGTTGACCGTAATGGTGGTATCCGTACAGCCATCCTTCATCTTTATGGAATAGCTGCCATAAGCCGGGATATTGAAGACCCCGGTGCTGTTACACGTTCCAACCTGCACATCCGCGGAATTGAACAGGCAGAACTGCGGCGTCGTCAGATTAGCCTGGTTGCTTACCGTAGCCGTAAAACCGGAGCAGGTCTGCTTGCTCAATGTGACAGGCCCTATAGCGGGAACGAGACGGTTCGCCGTGATGCAACTTTTGAATGTCGCGTTGGTACAACTGTCGTAAGTACTCACACAAACCTGGCCATAAGACACATTGGTAAATACGCTGGTTGAATTACAGGTAAGAATATTTCCACTGGCATCCATCAGGCAATACTTGCCATTATAAATATTGGCTTGCCCGCTGACCGTAAGCGTATATCCCGTACACGTACGATTGCTGATATTGGGCGTACCCCCCTTTTGAACCGGCCGGGAGGCCGTAAAACAACGGTGGATAGTCGTATCCCCGCAGCCATCGGCAATATTGATACAATAGCTGCCATAGCCGATATTGTTAAAGATACCCGTTGAATTACAAGTATCCGTTACACCTGAGCTGGAGACCAGGCAATAAGTAGGGTTCGTCAGGTTAGATTGACCGGTAATAGACGCATTAAACGTTCCGCAGGCATATCCGCTGATCGTTACATTCGTGTTCACCGAACGCGTCAGTTTGGTCCCCGTCACCGCTACTTTCAATGGCGTCGTGTTACAGGCATCCGTGACAGAGATCGTGTAATTGCCGTAAGGCAGACCTTTAAAAACTCCCGTGGAGTTACAAGGCTGACCCGAAACAGCAGCCCCGCTCGATGTAGCGATACAATACTGCGGACTGGTCAGATTGCTCTGACCCGTTGCCGTCGCAGTAAAAGTCGTACAGGTCTGGTCGGACACCGTTGCTGTAGCGCTAAGCGAACCCGTCGGTTTGGACTGCGTAAAACAACGGCTGATCGTCGTATCGTAACAGGTATTCGTGATCTTGATACAATAAGAACCATAAGGAAGGTTCGTGAAAACACCCGTACTGTTACAAGCCTGACCCGCTACAGCGGCGCCCGCAGAAGTCGTAATACAATACTGGGGGTTGGTCAGATTCGTCTGCCCAGTCACCGTCGCAGTAAAAGTCGTACAGGTCATAGACGAAATAGCAACCGCACTGGCCACCGATGGGATCGTCGTATTGGTCCAGGTCGCATACTGTTCATTGCCGCATTTGTCTTTCGCAACCAGCGTTACGCTTCGGCTGTCTCCCAAACTAAACGAAAAATTATACGCGGAAAACCAGGTCGTGTCCCCAGCCTTCGTAACGACACCGTATTTGAAAGCGCTGAACGCCGTTCCCGAAGCATTGGTATTCCCTTTGCTATCCGTCAGGTTGATCGTTGCTTTATAGTTTTGACAGCTGGATTGCACGACAGCAGTAGAAGAGATCGACCAGGTATAGTTCTGGATACTGACCGTACGCGTCTGGATATCGCCGCAGCTATCCGTCATCTGAACCGAATAGGTGCCTGGGATGAGACCCGTAAAGGTTCCAGTGGAATTAGACGTACCTACACCCATTGCCGAAGGAGAAACCAGCTTATAAATAAAAGGCTGGCGACCATTTTCAATACCAGATACCGAAATCGATCCATCGCTGCCATTCGTACATGTCACATCCGTTTCCGTCAAACCGAACCTCGGCTCGATATAATTACCCGGGACCACAACATTGGCCACAGCCGTCGTACAACTTTTGCTTACGTCTTTAACGGTCAGCGTATAGGTGCCCGGTTGCAAACCGGTAATAACATTGGAAGAAGTATAACCAGAAGTAGTAGGACCGGCGACGGAGTAGTTGTAAGTGCCGGAACCGCCAGTGACGGTAACTTTAATAGAACCCGTAGCCGTACATCGTGATTCGGTGACGCTATAGGATATCTTCAGGTTGGCACAACTCGGCGTAGTTTGCGCCAGAGCCGTTGTATGAATGCCTGCCTGTAACAGGAGAAGCATCATAACCCCGATAAGAGGGGTGAGCCTTGGGTTCATAGAGTACGATTTTCTAAAGGATCGGATTTCAATACGCCTTCACAGGCCATGCAAATCTTATAAATTATTCATAAAAAAACGAATGTTTCACAAGTTATCTTTACTTTTCTTCCGTATTCCGTCTCACCTCGTATTCTGTTTTAAAAAAATAGCTACTCAATGAGCGATGCACTCTTTTGGGACAAACAATATCGTGACAATAGGACTTTTTGGGACATCGGCGCCGTTTCTCCCCCATTAGAAGCTTACTTTCAGCAGCTTAGCGACAAAAATATTTCCATACTGATCCCTGGCTGCGGTAACGCTTACGAAGCCAGCTGGCTTCTGGAACATGGTTTTTCCAATCTGACGCTCATCGATATCTCCCCAATCCTTACATCCCGTCTCCACGAAAAATTCGCCTCTCTATCCTTTTCCTCTTCGTCCACATCCCTCCCCCCATCTTTATCCATTGATTCATCCAGGCCCCCCGCGTCCCTCACGCCGCCTCTTCCCTTCGATTCTTCCGTGTCCACGACTCAATCTCTTCTCCTCGATTCTTCCGCGTCCCTGAAATCCACGCCATCCCGCGCGCCAGCCCTATCCTCTGATCCTTCCACACCCCCCGCGTCCCTCCCCTCCACATTCCGCATTCTTACCGGCGACTTCTTTTTGCTCGAAAAGCAATTCGACCTGATCATCGAACAAACTTTCTTTTGCGCTTTGCCCCCTTCCTTCCGCCCCGCCTACGCCGAAAAAATGTACCGCCTCCTCCACCCCGGCGGCAAACTCGTCGGCCTCCTCTTCGATCGCGACTTCCCTTCCGGTCCACCCTATGGAGGCCACGCCTCCGAATACCAACAATTGTTCGAAAAAAAATTCACCATCAAAACCCTCTCCCCCTGCTATAACTCCATCCCACCCCGCGCCGGCTCCGAACTCTTCCTCATAGCCCAAAAACCAGATCGGTATCCTGCTTCGCAATAAAAGATAAAAAGCTCTTCTATTATTTCTACCTTTATCTCAAACGATGGCAATCTTTTCTAAAACCTGCGAATATGCGATCCGCGCTGTCTTCTTCATCGCCTACAAAAGCGTCGACGGTCATCGCACCGGAATAAAAGAGATCGCAGAAGGGATCGATTCCCCGGAACACTTTTTGGCCAAGATCCTCCAGGACCTTAGCCGTAAAAAGTTGATCAGCTCGACAAAGGGGCCCAACGGCGGCTTCTACCTCGAAGCCGAATCCCTGAACCGTCCCCTGAGCGAAATCGTCGAAGCTCTCGACGGCGATAACCTCTTCTCCGGCTGCGCCCTGGGCCTCAAGCAATGCTCCGAAACCAACCCCTGCCCCCTCCACAACGAGTTCAAAGAAATCCGCCACCGCATAACCGACCTCCTCTCCAATACCACCATCGGCGAATTCAACACCGAACTGATCGACAGCCTGCTCTACTTGAAAAGATGATAAAAAAAAGAGGATTAATTTATAAATATGCACCTAGGGCTTCGCTGCGGATGAAACACAGCCAATACGAAAGAGTTCATCCCTTCCAAAATGTGCGTAAACGAAATCTTCCCAATCCCATCTGGATCGGCCGGAGATGCTTCCAGCATCTCCCCATTCATCATCCAACCCAATCCAGCCGCCTAAATCTTCCAAATCCCATCTGTATCAGGCTCCTGCTGACTCAAACAATGAAAGCTCCCCAACCCCCAAATTATATCCGTCGAATCAATCCCCACCACCCTTCTCGCCGGAAAACACTCCTGTATAATCTCTAAAGCCTTCTCATCCCTGTCACACCGAAACGTCGGCACAACCACCGACTCATTCGCAATATAAAAATTCGCATACGACGCCGGCAGCCGCTGATCCTCATAAACCACCGCCTTCGGCATCGGCAGTTCCACAATCTCCAGCTGCTTCCCATTCAACAACCGCATCTTCTTCAAATCAGCCAGGTTCTCCTTCAATAATTCATAATTCTCATCCGCACTGTCCTCTTCGATGACCGTAATCACCGTCTCCTCGTTCACAAACCGAACCGTATCATCGATATGCCCATCCGTGTCATCCCCTACAATCCCTTCCTTCACCCACAGGATCTGCTCAACACCATAATAATTCCGTAAATACTCCTCGATCTGCGCCTGGTTCAAAGACGGATTCCGATTCGGATTCAGCAGACAACAAGTCGAAGTGAGTAAGGTCCCCTTACCATTAAATTCCACGGACCCGCCCTCCATCACAATTCCGGGCTCAAAAACGGGCATATTTAAACTCTTGCCGACCAACCTCGGAATGACATCATCCAGATCATAAGGCGGATACTTCCCGCCCCACGCGTTATAATTCCAGTCCACGATCACCTTCTTGATCTCCGCCGCCGGATTCACCAGGAAAGCAGGACCATGATCCCTGCACCAAGCATCATTCGTCGGATGCAAAAAGAACCGGACCATATCCATATCCACGCCAGCCTTCTCCAGGTGCGCCGTAGCAGCCTGCTTCATCGCCGCATCCCGGACATTGATCCGGACAAACTCCCCCTTCGACAGCTCCTTTACAAACTGACTGTAAGAAGGATAGATCGCTTCGATCTTGCCTGGCCAGGAAGCCTCCTTGTGTGGCCAGCTAAGCCAGGTCGCAGTATGCCTGTGAAATTCCGCCGGGAAATAATAGCCTAGGTCTTTGGGTGTCATAAAGAATCTCTACGGGTTAAGGATTAATCTTCGTCAATATAACGTTTAGTAATAGGCTGATAAGAATCGATCCTCCTGTCACGCATAAAAGGCCAATGCGTCCGGTAACGGTCCGTTTCCGCCGTATCAATCTCCACCACCGTCGTCTCCTCCTGGTCGTGAGAAGCCTTGTAAATAAGAGCCCCAAAAGGGTTAGCGACAAAACTGCCGCCCCAGAACTTCATCGCGCCATCCTGCTCGAAACCAACCCGGTTCACACTAACCACGTGCACCCCATTCGCAACCGCATGACTCCGCTGGATCGTCTGCCACGCATTGTACTGCTCCTCATTCGTCGCTTCATCCTGGCTGGTCGCCCAACCAATCGCCGTTGGATAAAACAGGATTTCCGCCCCCATCAGCGCCGTGATACGCGACGCCTCAGGATACCACTGATCCCAGCAGATCAATACGCCCAGCGTAGCATACTTCGTCTTGAATATCTTATAACCCAGATCGCCGGGCGTAAAATAAAACTTTTCATAAAAAGCAGGATCATCCGGGATATGCATCTTCCGATACTTGCCCAGATAAGCGCCATCCGCATCCAACACCGCCGTCGTATTGTGATAGATCCCCTGCGCACGCTTCTCGAAAAGAGACGCAATGATCACCACCTTCAATTCGGCAGCCAGCTTACCCAAAGCATCCGTAGAAGGCCCGGGAATCGACTCGGCTAAAGAAAAATTGGCGTAGTCCTCTACATCGCAGAAATACAGCGAAGTAAACAACTCCTGTAAACAAACGATCTGGGCGCCCTTTCCGGCAGCTTCCCGCGTCTTGTCCATTGCCTTTTGCAGATTGGTCGCCTTATCAGCAACACAACTCATCTGCACCAGCCCGATCTTTACTTTACTCATACCTGGAAAATTAAAATGAGGTGCAAAGTTACATAACTTACCCCAAAATTTCGCGGTAGTTAAGGGCGTCTCCCTTCGGGCCAGGCTGTCCGCAGCGCATGGCACTTTGCTCCCATCCTTGACGCTTCGCCTCAGTGTATTCCGCGGTCTCCGGCGCCTTTATGCGAGAACGTCTTCCATTTTGCACAGCTTGCCGCAAAAAAACCCCCGCCTGACGGCGGGGGCCAAAATATATCATAAGAAGAAAAATAAAGAGAGCTTACCTCGCCCTTCCCATCTGACGCAGGAAAGCCACATGCGAAGCAACCGCATACCGTACCCGCGGATACTCGATATACACCAGCCCATACTCCTGGCAGGTCGCCCGGATAATCTTGCTGATCGCAGGATAATGCACATGCGAGATCTTCGGGAAAAGATGATGCTCGATCTGGAAATTCAACCCGCCAACCAGCCAGGACACCACCGGATTGTGCGTAGCAAAATTTGCGGTAGTCTTGATCTGGTGAACAGCCCACTCATCTTCCAGCTTTCCGGTCTCAGCATTCGCAACCGGAAAAGCCGTATGCTCCACCGTATGCGCCAGCTGGAAAACCATGCTCAACACAAAACCAGCTACCATCGTAAAGATGATAAAAGAGATCATCCAGTCATACCATCCAAGACGATAGATCGGAAGACCGATAAAAAGGAAAGCATGGAACAGTTTGAAACCCCAGAAGACCAGGTGGTCCGAAAGACTCATCTTCTTCAGCGGCATCGTGCCAACCTTGCTCTTGAAATACTTCTGATAATCCAGTACAAAGATCCAGAAGATATAAAGTACACAATACAGCATCCAGAAATACAGATGCTGATACTTATGCATACGATAACGCTTTTGCGTCTCGCTCATCCGCATCCAGGGTTGAATATCGATGTCGTCGTCCACGCCGTCAACATTCGTATAAGCATGGTGAACGACATTATGCTTCATATTCCACATAAAGCTGTTACCGCCCAGGATATTTAAAGAAAACGCAGCAAAACTGTTCACCCACCTATATTTGGAAAAACTGCCATGCGCGCCGTCGTGCATCACGTTAAAACCGATCGCGGCAGTCAACCCACCCAGCAGCACACTCTCGACAATCGCCCAAAAAGCATTGGGTGTGAAAAAAACAAGGTGGATATAGATGAAGGCAAAGCTTACCATAAGGAGCACCGCCTTGATAAACAGGTTGTAATTACCGGTCTGCGAGTGCCCAACCTCTTCAAAATAATTACTGATTCGCTTTTTCAGTTCCGAATGAAACGAATGAGTACCATTCGTGAACTTTGGGATGGACATGGACATGATGAGGAGCCTTTATTGAAAATGAAATAATTCTACGAAATTACGCCTTTTATCGCTCAAAATATTGTTAATAACGACTTAATATATAACGCCCCCAACCCCTGACTAAGTATCCAACTGTACAAATGATGCAAAATCCCGGATACCGATCATCTTTTCCGTAATAAAGCCCTCCGCATACGGCACCCCGATCATCTTCCCAAACATCTGGTGCCGGCCGATCACCGCATTCAGAAACTCAGGAGTGGATATATACGTCTGCGGTTCATCCGCAGAATAGTCAGACGAAAAGAACTGCGAAGAATACGCTTTGATCGAGGCGACCTTAGTGTCAAAAACAGGCGATACGTCATACACAAAGTCTGGCGTCATATACCTGTCCTGTATATAGTGAAAAACATACTTCGGCCGCCAGTGCGCCTGCGGCTGCCCCGCATCATCCAACGTCTCGATCTTACGAAGGCCGCTCAGAAAACAAGCCTCCGAGATCAGATGCCCCGCACGACCATGGTCAGGATGCCGGTCCTCCAGCGAATTGGCCAGCACGATCTCCGGCCGGTACTTGCGGATAACCCGGATCAGCTTCCGCTGATGCTCCTCGTCATTGCGGAAAAAACCATCCGCCATGCCAAGATTCTCCCGCACATCCAGCCCAAGTATCTCCGCCGCCTTGGCCGCTTCCACCGCCCGCAGCTCAGGCGTCCCCCTCGTCCCCAACTCCCCGCGCGTCAGATCGATTACCCCCGTCTTTTTGCCGTTGCGCTTCTCCATCAGTAAAGTACCGGCACACCCCAATTCCATATCGTCGGGATGCACCGCTATCGCCAATATGTCAAGTTTCATCATGTTTGATTGATCGTTTGCGCGCGAAATTAGCCAATTTAACGTTAACGCTCCTCTGACCGCCAGGCGAACCCGACCGTTTGGTTTTTGGCTATATGCGCAATGTGCAGTAGCTTCGCAGGTCGCATTTTTAAAAATTAAAAATCAAAAAGGATATACATGGCATACGATGTAGTCGTTCTCGGTAGCGGTCCCGGCGGTTATGTAGCCGCCATCCGTGCTTCACAGTTAGGCCTGAAAACAGCGATCATTGAAAAAGAAAGCCTGGGAGGCATCTGTCTCAACTGGGGTTGCATCCCTACCAAAGCGTTGCTGAAAAGCGCACAAGTCCAGGAATATATCAAGCATGCAAAAGAATACGGCATCGAAGCATCCGGAACTCCCGACTTCCCCGCCGTCATCAAACGCAGCCGCGGCGTAGCCGATAAAATGAGCCGGGGCGTTCAATTCCTGATGAAGAAGAACAAGATCGACGTGATCATGGGCTACGGTAAACTCAAAGCCAAAGGCCAGCTCGAAGTAACCGGCGCCGACGGCAAAACCCAGCTCGTCGAAGGAAAACATATCATCGTCGCTACCGGAGCCCGGAGCCGCGAACTGCCCAGCATGAAGCAGGACGGGAAGAAGATCATCGGCTACCGCGAGGCAATGAACCTGCCCCAACAGCCCAAAAGCATCATCGTCGTAGGAAGCGGCGCCATCGGCGTTGAATTTGCCTACTTCTACTACGCAATGGGCACAAAGGTGACCATCGTCGAATTTATGCCCCGTATCGTTCCGGTAGAAGACGAAGAGATCTCAAAAGAACTCGAAAAGATCTACAAAAAATACGGTATCGAAGTCCTCACCAGCAGCGAAGTAACCAGCGTCGACACCAGCGGCAATGGCGTAAAAGCAAAGGTCAAGACCGCCAACGGCGAAGTCACCCTCGAAGCTGAAGTCCTCCTCAGCGCAGCCGGTATCTCTGCCAACATCGAAAATATCGGCCTCGAAACACTCGGCGTCAAAACCGACAAGGGCCGTATCCTCGTTGACAAATTCTACCAGACAAACGTTCCCGGCGTTTATGCGATCGGAGACTGCGTCCCCGGCCAGGCCCTGGCACACGTAGCTTCCAAAGAAGGTATCATCTGCGTCGAAAATATCGGGTACAACGAAAAGAAATACAACCACCAACCCGAAGGCCTCTACTACGGCAACGTCCCCGGCTGTACCTACTGTACTCCCGAGATCGCCTCCGTCGGTCTGACCGAAAAACAAGCCCGCGACGCAGGCTACGAGATCAAGGTTGGCAAATTCCCGCTTAGCGCTTCCGGTAAAGCAACTGCAGCCGGACACACAGAAGGCTTTATAAAAGTCATCTTCGACGCTAAATACGGCGAATGGCTCGGAACCCACATGATCGGTTACAACGTGACAGAAATCATCGTTGAAACCGTCGTTGGCCGCAAGCTCGAAACCACCTACCACGAAGTGCTCAACAGCATCCATCCCCACCCGACCATCTCTGAATCGGTTAAGGATGCCATCGAAGTGGCCTACGGCGAAGCCATCCACCTCTAATCATCAACCCCAATAAAAAAGGCCGGCCCTGAAAGCCGGCCTTTTTTATTAACACCCGCTAAGCCCCTTTATCTTGATCTTCACCTTCGCCTTCCCCTTACTGATCTCCAAGGTCCCGCCCTGACGAACCGTCTCCCCTTCCGCCCCAATCTCCTGTATCACCAGTACCGCAGTAATACCAGCCCCCTTATACACCTCTTTTTTATTCCCATCACTCATCAACCCGCTGCTCGCCTTATCATAGGTCAAAAACACATCCTTCCCTTTTATCTTCAGATACGCCAAAGATTCCGTCTTCACCGCCAATATCTTCTTCCCCTTATCCACATCCAGGTTGTCATAAGAGGTCATCAGCGAATCATACATATAAAGGCCGCTGCACCCCGCAATCTTATTCGGCGCCACCTCGAAAATATCCGGCTGCACGACCGTCTTATCCACCGGGGCGGCAGACACAGGCTTATGATGCGGCTTGCCATCCCCAAACTGACCACAACTCACCGCAAAAACACAAATCATCGTACAAAAAAGAAACTGTCGGTTTAAAAGGTTCATATCGCGAAATTACACCCATCCCCCCGTACCGACAACATTCCCCCGCCAATCCAAAATCCACAATGTGCACAGCCAGCCCTTGCCCGTTCCTGAATCTCCCCTGGTAAGCCCCAAAAACTCCCCAAAAACAAAAAGCCGGTCGCAGACCGGCTTCCCTGATAGTATAAATGATGTCAAAGCAGATAAACCATATCCATATGAAAATATTCATCCAGAATTTCATCCCGGTGATTCTCATCCTGGATAAACTGGATAGAACGCTTCCCATTCTCCGTGCGGATCAACTTATTATTGATAATGCTTATCCGCCCTTCCGGGGTAGGCAGCGTCACGATCAGGCTGCGACGAAAATGCGACTCCGGGGAAGTCTGATGGTATTCATTCATCGAATAAAAGTCAGACAACTTCCTCGGCGCCAGCGTAAACACATAATCGATCTTAAAATCCTGCTTCGAAGCATTCCACTTCGCTACCGCCATATAATTCTTCCCATCCATGACCACATTGTCGATCACCTGGTAAAAATTCCGGCCATCACTCTGAATTTCGCCAGGAGCAATAGCCAGGGGAACCAGGCTAAAATCGCCGTATCCGACGTCCACCAGCCACTTCTTTCCATTCAATTCCACAAGTAAAGCCATATGCTCGAATTCACGGCCATATTTGTTGTTGCCATGATGCAGCCTGCCGCCGATGATTGTCACATTGAAACCGCAAAGAACCAAAAGACGATGAAAAAGAACATTCAGCTCATAACAATAACCACCTCGCTTATCCAAAATGACCTTTTGGTATAAAAAGTTGATATTTAGATATATAGGAATTTGATTGTAAATATCCAGTGTCTCGAAAGGAATAGATTGAACGTGATTGAGCTGAAGATCACGCAGAGTGGCCAGATCCGTGTAGACTATACCACTGTAATTAATACGTCTTAAATATCCGCTAATGTCCATGCCAGTAAAGTTTTAATCAAATCCAGATTCTTAAGGGTCAGTTATAATTCCAAATTTTATCAATGCCTCTGCAATTAATGACAGTATTGTCTCGCTTAGCGCTGCAAAATTCGAAAACTCTTACTAAAAGAAGGCGTTTTTGACCACCTTTTTTACAAACAGATAACAATTCTTATCCACCACACTCATTTTTACCCCTCTTCGGCCGACTGTCCCCAAAATGCCTCGATCCATCCACCTTTCCGCCTCGTCTTAAACACATAGAGACAATCCAAATGTTAAAGGTTTAACAAATCCGATCTATTTTTTTCCGCGCTGCGCCCTTTCATACTGCAAAGGCCAGTGCATCTCTTTAAAGCCCAATTCATCAGCCGCATGCAAAGGGAAATAAGGATCCCTCAACATCTGCCTCGCCATAAACACAAGATCTGCCTGCCCAGTCACCAGGATAGACTCCGCCTGCACCGCATCAGTAATAATCCCGACAGCTCCTGTCAGCAAACCCGTCGCCTCCCGCACCTTTTGCGAAAAATGGACCTGGTAGCCCGGTCCAACCGGTATCTTCTGATGAAACGACAACCCTCCCGAAGAACAGTCGACCACATCGACACCCTTTTCTTTCAGCAAACCCGCCAGCCTGATCGATTCTTCCAAAGACCAGCCGCCGTCAACCCAGTCCGTCGCAGAAATTCTGACGAACAAAGGATATCCCGGGGGCCACGCCGACTTCACCGCCTCCACAACCTCCAATAACAGCCGGACCCGGTTTTCAAACGAACCCCCATACTCATCGGTACGCTGATTACTCAAAGGAGAGAGGAACTCATGTAACAGATAGCCATGCGCACCATGTATTTCAACAACCTTAAACCCGGCCAGCATCGCCCTGCGCGCAGCCGCCTTAAAGTCTTCCACTACTTTTTCAATACCCTCTTTGGTCAACTCCTCCGGCACCCCATAATGTTCATTGAAAGGGATACGACTTGGCCCGACTGGCTGCCAACCGCCGTTCTCCGGCTTTACCAGGTGACTCCCATTCCAGGGCTCAGACGTACTTCCCTTACGACCCGCATGCGCCAGCTGAATACCTATCTCCGCGCCTTGCGCCCTCACAAACTTCACGATCCTCTTCAACCCTTCAATATGCTCGTCCTTCCAGATCCCCAGATCGCTGGGAGAGATACGCCCCTCCGGCGATACTGCCGTCGCTTCGGTGAAGATAAGCCCCGCGCCGCCAACAGCCCTGGTTCCCAAATGCACCAGATGCCAGTCGCTCGCCATACCATCATTCGCAGAATACTGACACATCGGAGAAACGACAATGCGATTGCTAAGGACAATATCCTTAATCGTCAAAGAGCTAAACAGTTGACTCATAATTCCAATCTTTTAGACCTAAATTTACATAAAACAGCAAGAAATGTTCAAAGCTCTCCTCATCTTGTTTACAATGAGCGCCTTCTCCTTCCTGCCACCCTGCAGCCAAAAGCACCCGGCCGAAGCAAACACCGCCGCATCCCTCCCTTTCGGCCAGTCCCCCTCCCCCGCAGCAAACACCACGTCCATCCCCTCCGGCCGCCAGTCTCCCACGACCCCAGCAAACACCGTCCCTCTATCCGGCGCACCCGCCTCAGCCGCCGAAGCCACCGTCGCCTCCTCAGCTGCCAAAACCACCGTCGCCTTAGCCGCTGAAACCACCGTTCCCTCCTCAGCCGTCGAAGCCACCATCGCCGCCGCCGCCGACCTCCGGTTCGCCATGGACTCCCTCATCACCATCTTTACAAAAGCCAACCCCGACGCACTTATCAAAGTCATCTACGGCTCTTCCGGCAGCTTCTTCGAACAGATCGGCAACGGCGCCCCCTTCGACCTCTTCTTCTCCGCCGACGCCGAATACCCAAGACGCCTCAAAGACCAGAACAAAACGATCTCAGACGTCAAACTATACGGCATCGGTCAACTCGTTCTCTGGAGCAAAACGGTCGACCCTTCAAAAGATAAAATGAACACCTTATTAAATAGCAACATAAAAAAGATCGCGATCGCAAACCCCGCCCACGCCCCCTATGGCCAACGCGCCGTAGAAAGCCTGCAGCACTATGATCTCTATGATAAAGTAAAAGACAAACTGGTCATCGGAGAAAACATCGCGGCGACCGCACAGTACGCCCAGTCAGGAGCCGCCGACATCGGCCTGATCGCGCTTTCGCTGGCCCTGTCTCCATCCCTGCAGCAGTCGGGCGGTAAATACTGGCTCATCCCCGCAGAAGCGCACAAGCCCCTCCAACAAGGCTTCGTACTGCTGCAGCATGCAAAGGGGAACGCAGACGCAGAAAAATTTGCGGCATGGATAACAACCCCCATCGCAACGGCCATACTCCAACACTTTGGATTCGCCAAATCATAAAAAGACATGAACAGCCTTCCCGGATACATAGAAGAGATCACGACAGAAGCCGACATTTCACTGGTGAAAATACTGGTTAGAGGACAGTATCTCTATTCCTTTGTACTGGTCGACACACCAGGTAACTGCAGCTGGCTTAAAAAAGGCCATCCCGTAAAAGCGCTGTTTAAAGAAACAGAGGTCATCGTCGCCAAAAAAACAAGCACCCCGCTGCTGATCAGCGTCCGCAATCAACTACACTGCCGCATCAGCGGCATGTTGGTCGGCAACCTTCTTTGCGAACTGACGATGGATTGGCCTGGCGCATCAGGCCCCGTCACGATTCGCTCAGTGATCACCCGCAGCGCCTGGCAGCAGCTGGCCTTAAAAGAAAATGATGAGGTCATCGCACTGATAAAAACCAACGAAGTAAGTCTTGCCTATGATTGATTGGTCACCCATATGGCTAAGCCTTGAGCTGGCATTTATCACGATGCTGCTCCTGCTGCTGACAGGCATCCCGATCGCCTGGGGACTGGCTTCGAGCCGACGCCGCTGGACAACCGCCATTGAGGCGCTGATCAGTTTGCCGATGGTGCTGCCTCCATCCGTACTGGGTTTCTATCTGCTGCTGGCCTTTACGCCAGGCAATGCCTTCGGCCACTTTCTCGATCACTATTTCGACATCCGCCTCGTCTTCACGTTTACAGGTCTCGTCATCGCATCCTTCTTCTATAGCCTTCCCTTCATGGTCAATCCGCTGCTGGCAGGCTTCAGAGCCTTACCGGAAAGCCTAGCCGAAGCCTCCGCAACGATGGGCAGATCCCCGTTGACAACCCTGCTCCGGATCCTGCTGCCCAATATCCGCAATGCGATCATTACAGGAGCAGTACTCAGCTTTGCACACACCATCGGAGAATTTGGCGTGGTCATGATGATAGGAGGCAGCATGCCCGGTCAAACCCGCGTGGCATCCATCGCCGTTTATGATGAGGTCCAGGCTACCCACTATGCCACAGCCAACCACTACGCACTCGCGCTGCTGGCCTTCTCTTTTTCAGTCCTGCTGCTCGTCTATCTCGTCAATCATCAATTCAAAAAAACCGGAAACGCATGACGCCTGCCTCCCAATCCAACACCCCGCCATCCAACAGCCCAAATCCCCGCGGCCCACAGTCATCTGCCGGCCCCATCACCTCACAATCAGGCGGCCCCCACAATCCTCAACCTGCCGGCCCCATCATCCCGCAACCCAATACCTCACCGCCCGGCACCCCGCATTCTGGCGCCGCATCAACCGCCGCGCATTCCAATACTCCACCTCCCTTTACCCCGCAATCTGGTCCCCTGATCCTTCAGGCGACCCGCGTCCTCCATACCGCCGAAGGCCCCCGACATTTCAATATCCGCCTCCAACTGGAAACCGGCCGCCTCCTCGCGATCTATGGCCCATCCGGCGCAGGCAAAACAACACTGCTGCGCATCCTCGCAGGCCTCACCAAAACCGAAACAGGCTTCATAC
>JAATGQ010000064.1 GCA_015654595.1 Chitinophagales bacterium
CTAAAATAGTAGACTAATTTGATCCGTCCAAATTAAAATTTAAGCACAAGGAAGGATCATATCTCCTGCAGCAGGGAAGAGCGGTTAGTATTGCTTCTGTCTACTGCCGCTCCCCTACAAGATCCTTTATCCAGGAGTTCTGTGCCTCTTTGGACCGGTGTTTTGCGCAGCGTTGCCGCTTTTGGGCATATCTGTTGCTGGTTTGTGGAAAATCCTGTACAACATAGGTTTTATCTTTTTGTACTAAATGGTTGATTTTGAGTCCGGAACTGGGTAGTCCCATTTTTGGAAAGATCTTTGTTGCTTGATAGTCATTACAGCAAACATTAGCCTTTCCTCTTATGTTATGAGGAAGCTTCAATCGATACCTATAGTATGAAAGGTTTACAAAAGGAAATTCTTTTGGTGGACCCCTATGAATATGATTACAGGCAATTAAAGGAAGTGGTACGGCAGCTTGCCGCAAAAGTGGGCGTCTCCAGGCTCATCAGCGGGCGACAGGCTATGCAGTATCTGAACAAACAGATCGATCAACTGCCCTGCCTGATCCTGATCGACGATTCGTTACTTAGCCCGCCATTGGATCTGCTGAAAAAACTGACTGAGGATACACGATTTTTGACTGTTCCTGTCGTCGTTTGGGGCAGACTATGGGATAGAGGATTCATCGAACTCGCCTCAGATGTAGGTATGGAACGTTATTTCCAGAAGTCTGTTATTCCAAGTGCATTCAAGGTCTTGGTAAAAGAGATCCTGGAACTTTGTCATTTATAATCGGAGGCATGGGTTTTTTATCATTGCCGAAAAGGTAATATATGGCACGGGATACTGTTCAGAACGGCGTTAAAGCTGCATTTCCAAAAACGGTTAGTCCGATGCTGGCGACATTGGTGGATGCGCCTGTCGATGAGCCGGGTTGGATATACGAGATAAAATGGGATGGATACAGGGCCATCAGTTTCTGCAATAAGAAAAATGTCAGTGTTCTCTCGCGTAACAAAAAATCTTTCTCTGAAAAATATTATCCCATTCATGCCGTTCTGCAATCCTTGAATTTATCGGCCGTGCTGGATGGCGAGATCGTTGTCATCAACGCCAACGGCGTGTCCAACTTCGGAGCGCTGCAGAACTGGCGAAGTGAAGCCGATGGTTCGCTGGTGTATTATGTTTTCGATGTGCTTTGGCTCAACGGCTATGATCTTACTGGCCTGCCTTTGACAAGGCGGAGAGAATTGCTGCACGGTTTGTTGCCAAAAGAGGGCATCATCCGGGAAAGTGAAATTTTCAATACGACGGCTGCAGAGCTGCTGTCGGCGGTAAAGGAGATCGGGCTGGAAGGGATCATAGCGAAAAAGGCGGATAGCGTCTACAAGCAAAACGATCGTGGCCGGGACTGGCTGAAGATAAAATCGCACCGCCGGCATGAGGTGGTGATTGGCGGTTATACAAAGAATGAAGATTCTCCAAAGCCGTTCAGCTCCCTTTTGGTAGGCGTGAACGATGCGGATGGGCTGCGTTATATAGGAAAGATCGGGACAGGATTTAACGAACGCTTGCAAAAGGAGTTGATAGCGATGTTCAAGCCGCTGGAGGTGAAGAAATCCCCTTTTACGATAACGCCCGATGTCAACGAGCCGTCTCGTTTCCGCCCGAATCCGCCTCATGCGGACGCTTTCTGGCTAAAGCCAAAGCTGGTATGCGAGGTGGCTTATGCGGAGCTGACGGCAGATGGGATTATGCGTCACCCGTCTTTTCAGGGCATGCGGGAAGACAAGGACGCAAAGGATGTGCAGGGAGAAGTGCCTGAACATACAGAAGATATTGTGGCAGCGCCGGCTTCGACGAAGAAGAAGAGGGAGGCTGCGGCTTCGAAGACAAAAGGCGCCGGGGCAACGAAGGCGGAGGTTGCTGCATTGACGGGTTCGGCTCGAAATGCGAAAGGGGACGTGGCGAAGGCGACAGCATCGCCGATAAAGTTACGCGGCAGCAAGGCTGGGCGCGGATCTTTGCTGAACCCGACTGAAGAGACACAGGTGAAGTCGATTGGCGGGCATGAGCTGCGGTTTACCAATCTGAGCAAGCTCTTCTGGCCAAAAGAGGGGTTTACAAAAAGGGATCTTCTGAATTATTATTATCAGGTAGCAGAGTATATCCTTCCTTATCTGAAGGATCGACCCCAGTCTCTGAACCGTTTCCCGAATGGGATCGAAGGGAAAAGCTTCTACAATAAGGACGTATCGAAGACCGCTGAGCCGTGGATCGTTCAATTTCCTTATACCACCAGCGAAGGCGAGCATAAGAATTACCTGGTAGCGGAAAACGAAGCGAGTATATTATGGATGGCGAATATGGGCGCTATCGAGATGAATCCCTGGAACAGCAGGATTCAGCAGCCCGATAATCCGGACTGGTGCGTTATCGATATCGACCCGACGGAGAAAAATACCTTTGAACAGGTGATAAAAGTAGCGCAGGTTACGCGGCAGGTGCTGGACGTGATAAAAGTTCCCGGCTATCCCAAGACTTCGGGATCAACGGGGATACATATCTACATTCCACTGCAGGCAAAATATCCTTATGAAACCTGCCAGTTGTTCGGGAAATATATCGCGACACGCGTTCATCAGGAGCTGAAAGAATTTACGAGTATCGAGCGGATGACCAACCTCCGGAAGGGAAAGATCTATATCGATTATCTGCAGAACCGGCCAAAGGCAACGCTGGCAGCGCCTTATGCAGTCCGACCAAAGCCCGGCGCGACCGTATCTATGCCGCTGCATTGGGAGGAAATAAAGAAAGGGCTGAAGATGAAACAATTTACGATAGCCAATGCCGTGGCGAGGATAAAAGGGGAAGGCGATCTGTTCAAACCTGTTTTGGGTAAGGGCGTCAATATTGAGCAGGCATTGAAGCGTTTAGAGAAGTTGTAGTTTGGAGAAAATTCCCCAATTGCCCCTGACTTACCCCTGGCATTAGATTTTTAGAAAGTTCTGTGTACTTAAAATCATCAGTTTAAAACAACTCAACATGAAAGCAAGATTGAACACCGTATTGATTACTGCAGGTGTGGCCGGCGTTATGCTGACTTCATGCGTGTCCAGTAAAAAATACCACAAATCCCAGAATGAGCTGGCGATGGCAAGAAATGACAGCGCTATGCTGGCACAGCGGGTAGATTCATTAAATGGCAATGTACGTAACCTTCAGGACAAGAATACGGCACTTCAGCAGTCATTGGACAAGAGCACCAGCGACTATGCCGCTTCTCAGAAGTCCCTGGGTTACTATCAGGGCTATTTCAAGGATCAGCAGAATCAGATGTCGCAGGTTAGCGATGACGTAAAAGGCGCGCTGACCCAGGCTGGAATTTCAAATGGCGACGTGGAAATGACCAACAACGTCATCTATGTAAGACTGGATGAGAACGAACTGTTCCACAAGAACAGCACGGCCGTATCCGCCAACGGTAAGAAAGCATTGGACGGTCTCGCAGACGTGATCAAGAACCGTTCTAACGTGAATGTATTTGTCGCCAGCGGCGATTCTTCCGTAGCAGGTGCAACTGTTCCAGAAGAAACTGCTGCTCCCGCTCCAAGACACCATCGGTCACATCCGATGCACAAGGCCAGCGGAAGCATGGCTTCTACTTCCAACAGCAACACCGGCAGCACGAACAACACGACGACGGCTGCTCCTAAGAAGGTTCACCACCACTACTCTTCCGAAGGCTCTATGGCTTTCTCCAACGGAATGGGACACATGCACCACGCTTATGCTTTAAAGCAAGGCCGTATGGTGACCGTTGCAAACCATTTCCTGAAGAGCGGTGTGAACAAGATCAATGTTACCCTGCAGCATCCAAACATGAATGGCCCGCAAAGCAACACGATCAAGGTGGTTATTACGCCTAAGATGGAGGACTTTAACCCCCAAGGCGCCACTTCCTCTGCAAGCACATTGCAGTCAGACGCAGCTAGCAGATAGGCTTCGACAGTAGCTATAGAAAAAGAAAGCGCATTCTCAGGAATGCGCTTTCTTTATTTCTGGGGCGCCCCATGGGCCGCCTCTTTTTTCCGCGAAAAGGGATTTACAACTCCCTCCCTGGATCCCAAAACAATTTCTTAAAATCGACAATCTTATCTCCATTCAGGAGAATGCCTTCTTTTTCGAGAAGGGTATGACGGTGATGGCTTGTATCATGAGACAGGCGGCCGGAGCTCGTAACGACGCGTTGTGCCGGAACAGGTTTGCCTTTGCCGTCGATCTGGGACATGGCTTTGCCCACCATACGGGGATTGGCCAATCCCAGGACTTTGGCGATAGCGCCATAGGTAGTTACGCGTCCGCGGGGGATCTGGCGAACGAGATCATGGATCAGGTGTGTGACCGATTCGTCCTTCACGCCGGACGGTTTGACAGCAATAAGACGTTCTTTTGACTTGGCCATAAGGAGGTGTTGGTATTCGTCCCCAAATATATTTAATTTTGCGCTGAACAAGCTGCAGGCAAAGCTGTAGAACGATGTTACGCCCGGAAAGCTGCCATATCCGGGGCATTAATGATCAATCATGCACGACTTACATAACTGGGCCGGCAATCAAACGTATAGCGCTTCCCTTCTGAAACAAGTAAGTTCGGAGGCTGCTATACGTTCGCATATCGAACGCGGCGGACCATTCAAGGTCCTTGGAACGCGGCATTGTTTTAATACCATCGCCGATTCGCGGCATCAATTTCTTTCACTGTCCTCCATGGACAGGGTCATCGATCTGGATCGTACCAATCTGACGGTTACCGTGGAGACCGGCATCCGGTATGGAGACCTGGCTGTTTACCTGGATAAACAGGGCTATGCGCTGCATAACCTGGCCTCCATGCCGCATATCTCGGTGGCCGGAGGCGTTGCAACGGCAACGCATGGGTCAGGCGTTGGCAATGGTAGTCTGTCGACTGCCGTAGCGGCCCTGGAGATGATTACGGCAGACGGGTCGACAGTGAAATGGACAAAAGACCACGCCCCGGAATTTAATGGCGTTGTCGTACACCTCGGCGCACTGGGGGTAGTGACGAAGCTGACATTGGCTATCGAACCGGCTTTTACCGTTTCACAGCGCGTATTCGAGAACCTGCCCGTTGTATTGCTGCAACAGTATTTTATTCAAATCATGTCTTCGGGGTATAGCGTCAGTCTTTTTACCGACTGGCGCAGCTCCTTTATCAATGAGGTCTGGATCAAGAGCCGCGAGGGCGAGCAATTATACGACCAGGCTTATCCGACCTTTTATGACGCTGCCGCGGCAACAAAGGATCTTCACCCGATCAGGGGCCTGGGCGCCGAAAATTGTACAAAACAGATGAGCATTCCGGGACCCTGGCACGAGCGGCTGCCTCATTTCAGAATGGGTTTTACGCCAAGCAGCGGCGCCGAACTGCAGTCGGAGTACTTTGTGCCGATCGACCGTGCCTACGAAGCGATTTTGGAGATCGGCCGACTGGCGGAAAAGATAGCGCCTCATTTACTGATCTCGGAGATCCGTTGTGTGGCGGCGGATGAGCACTGGATGAGTCCCTGTTACCAGCAGCAATCTGCGGCTATCCATTTTACCTGGAAGCCGGAGTGGGAAGCCGTCAGACAACTGCTGCCGCTGATCGAAGCGCAGCTTGCGCCGCTCGGCGCAAAACCGCATTGGGGAAAGCTCTTTACGATGGACCATTGCACGCTGATGAAAGTATATCCAAAACTGGCGGATTTTCAACAGCTGGTCTCAAAATACGATCCCGCTGGGATGTTCAGGAATGACTTTCTTCAGCAGCTGCTTTTCGGTCGCGTTTGATGGTCTGACGCAAGCGCTGGCGGTGTTCAAACCCCCATTTGCGCAGTTCCTGCAGGACAGGGTCAAGACTAATCGCATAATCCGTCAATTCGTATTCTACGCTTACCGGCGAGGTGGCATAAACAGTACGGATCACAAATTCATTCAATTCGAGTTCCTTCAACTCTTTCGACAGCGTCTTCGGGGTGATATCACCCAATTCCTTTTGCAGTTCCTTAAACCGACGCGGCCGTTCGACCAGCGTAGAAATGATCGGCAGCTTCCATTTTCCGCCTAACACGTATAGCGTGTCGCGAATATATCCCATGCTTTGATCGCAGGCTATGCGGGTATGTACACGGCCGTCTTTTGCGGCTGTTTTATTCAATGGCATACTATATTTCTTTTAGTGGGTATCTTCTGGGATACCGGTATCCAAAAGGATAGCGATATCTTTTGGATACCCAAGGTAGATAGCTTTGTCGGATGAAAAAAATATTAAATATCGTATCGAGCCCGAGAGGCGCAGCCTCCAATAGCATTCAGCTGGCAGACGCATTGATTGCCAGACTGCAGCAGCAATATCCCGATAGTACCGTTACAAAAGTGGACCTGGTGAAGTCGCCTTACCCGCACCTGGAAGAGGCTCACCTTGCCGGCTTTTTCACGCCGGCGGAACAGCACACCGACAAAGAAAGAGAAGCCGTGCGGCGGTCCGACGAGGCGGTCCAGGCCGTAAAGGACGCGGACATTCTGGTGATCGGCAGCCCGATGTATAATTTCACGATC
>JAATGQ010000166.1 GCA_015654595.1 Chitinophagales bacterium
AAACAACCTTATAGAACTCCCCACAAACCCCAAACAGCTTTTACATGCCAACAATAAACCCAAAAACACTACTGCCGCACTAAAGCCATCAGAAATTCCTAAAATCAAAAAAGCCGTCTCGGTATTTTTGAGACGGCCTCTCAATTCTACTGAACGAATTCGCCATTTCTTGTAGTTGCATTTGTCTTTAAGATTCGGTTTTGCGAATCTGGTTCACTGGCCGAAGTTATAGTGCAAATTGTTGAAACAGCGTCATCACAATCGTAAGTAACGCCTGTAAGGCTTTGACCTACGACATAATAAGCCCCATCAGTGCCTGAGTACTGGTACGTATGGGATTGTCTGCTGTTCCCATTCATCGCCATTGCACCGCCAAATCCCAGGATTGTTGTTAATGCCATAAAAACAATCCTTACTCTTTGTAAGAGATTTCTCTTTTGTAAAACCATAACTTTGTTATTTAAGTAGTTTCAATTTTTGCCTACTCTGTTACGGGTTTTCAGCTTTCCCCCGGTTCTTCGCGCAAAGAATATCTTCTAAACAGGCCGCGGCCTGTACATTCGTATTGGTAATTTACTCCCCAGTGACTTGTTCTCTTTTTGTTGCAGGATGATACCCGTTATCCCCAATGCCGTGAAAATTACATTTACTGCCAGATGCCAGGGCCAAGAAAGATGCTCAAAAGCGCTGCTACATCCGCAAGGTACCCTGTCATAGTAGCCGAAAATAACCAGGGTAACGTATCCTGTAAACAGGATCATCAGAAAAGTGAAAGCCGGAAACCCTATTTTTCTCATCCTGGGCCATACTAATAACACTACAACAATGATCTCCGCAAGCGGTATCCCATAAGTGAGCCATGGTGTGTACACCTCATCGAATACCTGGTTGCTGATCTGCCCCCTGAACTTATCAAGGTCGATTAGCTTGCTGGCGGCTGTATACAAAAACAGCAGGGCAGAAAGGTATGCTGAAATTTCAAGGATCCATTCTTTTGCTTTCATTGTTTATCAGTTTAATGAACAGTAATAATCTAACAGATGCTCCCTCAGCTCTTTTACCGCAGGTCTTTTTTCCCTCTGCGGGTCGAGGCACTTCATAATGATATTGCTGAACTTGCCTGGCTCTGCAAGGCCCTGCAGTTTCAATCGTGTCTTTTGCGGTTGCGCTTCTATAAAGTCAAGCGGTTGTTTTCCCGTCAGGATGAAACATAACAGGGCCCCCAGCGAGTAGACGTCTTCTTTTATCGAAGGCACTGCATATTGTATCTGCTCAGGGGCCATATATCCTGGTGCCCAGTACAAACGGGGCGGCAGGTTTCTTTCTGGACAAGCAGTAGGAGAGTTCAAAATCGATTATGCACAGGCTGTTATCTTTTAAGATGATGAAATTCATATCCGAGATATCGCGGTGTACGTAGCCTTTTTGATGGACCTTTTCTGTTATTTTCAGCGTCTCCATGTACCAGCGGAGTAATTGTTTCTTTTCATCTGTTTTCAGTCCTAACCAGGTTCTTCCTTGCAGCACTTCAATTACTTTCTGCCCCAGTGGTTCACCTTCGGCATATTCCATTACGAGGTAAGAATGATCGTGCCGTTCAAAGAAGTCGAGGAAACGGGGGGTTGGAACATTTCCGGCGATATCTTCGAGTACCTCCTTCTGCCAGAGCAGCCTGTCTTTCATATCACGCCCGAAATGATCGTCAAGGGCCGAGGGCTTTCCCTGTTTGATGAGGCACCAGTTGAAATCCCAGCCCTTTATATTAACGCCTTTATAAATATCGCCCTTGGCCGAACTCCGGATCATTTGAACGGGGATGTAATAGTTACCCAGTATGGACGTTAAATATGCAGTGGGGCCTTTAAACTTTATTACATCACTCCGGAGCCTTTCTGAAGAGTGCAGCATGGCAGCTGCATGCCGCCTTATAGCTGTCAACAACTTATTGGGCAAACCTGCTTTTAAAGATGCTGTGAAAGACCGGTCGGAAGGCTGCCGGAAGGCCGCACTTTTGTTAAAAAAGGCCCTGTGCAATATGCAGAATTCTGACATTGAGATCATACTTCCTTCTACAGGCACCTGTATGTATCTCGTCTTTTCTGTTAAAACTGATTGCAACAAGCTCAGGCGCCTGCTCCTCGAAAACAATATTTATATCAGAAGACCGGTTTTTAAAATTGTTAATGGCCTAAAAAAAAGGATATTAAAACTAAATTATTCAAGTATCAATGAAGATGCAGTAGCCTTCGTTGCCGGGCAGTTTATCACTGCTTTCAGGAAAAGCTCTGCACCCTCATTGTGACGAATTGCTAAATAATTTACCTGCCTTATCGCCTTTTATTTTATTTCCAGTTCTACATTAACCGGTTCCAGCCAGGGAGCGTTGAAGTGCACCTGCACTTTTTCGCCTGCATGCCCGTTTGCCTGGATATAGGCGATGACCTTTCCGTGGAGCACCCGCCGCCTGTTACCTGTATAGTCAGACATATCGGTATTGTTACCGACTTCTAATCCTAATAATCTGGCAGGTCCGTCAATCCGGCAGGTTACTTCATCATCCGACAACATCACCGGCACGCCGTCTTCGTCTACCACCTGCAAGGCCACCTGGGCTACTCCGCCCTTGGCGCTGATGCTTTTTTCTGCAGACACCACCGTTAATGCACGGGGGCGTTTTGACGACTGGATAGCGTAGCGGCAAGTTTCCCGGCCTTGTGCATCTAGGCCTACCACTTCCAGTTTTCCGCTGGCGTATGGAATATCCCAGTAGATAATTCCGTCCTCGTCATTGTGCGGTTTAACTTCGCCCACAGAAGTTCCATTCAGCTCCAGGCGGGCTTTGTCTGCATTGGTATAACATACTACCCGTACAGATTGTCCGTCTTTGTAATTCCACACCGGCCAGGCATCCATTGAAGGTGCCTGCTCTGCCCGGCTGCCTGCGCCCGGGGCGGGATATGTTCCCAGGTAGGCCACAGGCCTGTTGGCCCATAGAGCCTGGCGGAAATTGCCCCGGGGCTTAATGAAGCCTCCAAAATCAAGCAATCCTGAGTAAAACCCACGGGATGGCCAGGTGCCTGATTCGCCCAGGTAATCGATACCGGTCCATAAAAACTGCCCGAAAATATGCTTATTATCCCTCACGGCTTTCCAGGCTTCAAAGTCGTGCCTGTTTTCACTTCCATAGATTACCCGGTGCGGGTACCGCTTATGGTCGGTCTGGTAGCGGCTTTCGGTATAATTGTAACCGGCAATATCCAGCGCGGCGGGGTATTCAGTTTCGTTAGACATGGCCACGCCGGCCAGGCCTGCGGTAACGGGCCGCGTTTTGTCATACAATTTTACCACGGCGGCCAAACGTTTGGCGATCACGCCAAGCTGGGCTGCATCCGGCGCATCTTTCTTATATCCGCCAAAGATGGCCTGTGTAAAGCCGCCTTCACGGCTCCCGTCAAGTACAGGGTGTGAGTAGGGGTCGTTGGGATAATCCACTTCATTGCCTATGCTCCAGGCGAATACAGAGAGGTGGTTGCGGTCGCGCCGTACGATATCGGCAAGATCTTTTTCACCCCATTCTTTGAAGAAGTCGGAGTTGCCATCAAAACCGGGGGTGCCAACATTCCATCCTTCCAGCCATTTCCGTTTAGGGAATTCCCACTCGTCATATGCTTCGTTCATCACCAGTAAACCTAATTCGTCGCAAAGTTCATACAAGCCTGTTGCTTCCGGATTGTGGCTGGTACGGATAGCATTACAGCCCAGTTCTTTTAAGGCGATTAGCCTCCGTCTCCACACTTCCGGGTAGAACTCAGCGCCCAGCACGCCCGAATCATGATGTAAACACACGCCTTTTACCTTCATCCACTGCCCATTGAGGGCAAATCCCTTGTCGGGATCGAACATGAAGCTGCGGAAACCGGTAGTGACTACCGAGCGGTCTATTTCTTTTCCATTCTGCAGTACCGTGGTCCGCAATTGATACAAAACAGGGTGGTCAAGGTCCCACAATTGCGGCTTTTTTACTGCTATGGTCAGCAGGGCTTTATTTTCCTTACCGGCATCAACGGCTATTTTGGTAATCTTCTTTGCTGCTACCTGGCCGTTAGGGGCAAGCAGCTCACTGTTTATGGTGAGCGTGAGGTTTTCGGCTGAGCTATTGGCAAGGTTAACTTCTACATGAAGCGTGGCCTGTTTTGCAGTTACTTCAGGATATGCATACACTCCCCACTGCCCGATGTGTACGGGATTGGAGGATACCAGCCATACATCCCTGTAAATGCCCGACCCGGTGTACCAGCGTGAATCGGCGTATTTGCTGTGATCTACTTTTACGGCAATGGTGTTTTCCTGACCGTAGCGGATATAGGCGGTAGCATCATACATAAAGGAGATATAGCCGTTTGGGCGTGTACCAAGTGAATGACCATTAATGAAAACCTCGCTCCGGTTATAAACGCCTTCAAAATAGAGGTATGTTTTCATTCCCTGTTGCTCCCGGGAGATAGTTGTTTTTTTGCGATACCAGCCAATACCGCCGGGCAGGTATCCTGTGGCGCTGGCCAGGCTGGGGCTCAGGTGTTGTTTAACGCTCCAGTCATGAGGCAGGGTTACCCGTTGCCATAACTGGTCATCGAGGCCCGGGGCCTCTCCGCCGGGCACGTCGCCCAGGTGGAAGGACCAGTCTGTATTGATCTTTTCCGGCCGGCCAAATCCGGGCTGGGCGTACAGAGATACTGATGAAAGAAATAACAGGCAAACTATCGGAAACAGGGGAGTCAGCTTCATATATTGAATGTGTTTGATTTATTTTAAATTATAAACAACCGTTACTACGGTGTTGGGATTGACCGGAATAGTGCTTGTTACATCAGTGATCATTCTTTCAGCCATATCCTGGCTTGCACTGTTTGTATAAGTACTGACAGAAGCGATTTCTACATTCTCAATGAGCGCCTTTGCATTAAATTGCCGGGCAGAAAGATTGGTGTAAACCGCGACGATCTTTTTACTGTCGGGAGAAATAAAAGCGCTGCCGAACAACTCTTTTGACGCCCCGTTGATCTGAAGGTCTACCCGGGTATAATCAGGCCGTATAAATAAGCTGTAATTGCCCAGCACCCACAGCGTTTTTGTTGCCGTGTGCGTTCCGCTTTGTGTAATATCCCCGTAATCGCCTCCAGCCGGTGTAACTTTTATAAGCAGGAACCTGTTTTTATGGCCCCACTGCTCGGCGGCTAAGGCTGTCCAGTACGACCAGGAGGATACATTGGCATATACAAGATCGCAGTTTATCACTTTAGACATGTACAGGGCGATGTCCATGTATGAAGCATTGTCAAAGCCTGCGAATTCGCCGGCGTCGTACCCGTCGCCGAGCATGCTCCACTCTGTCTGGTAGGCTTTAAGTCCTGCTGCTTTAGCGCTTTGATCCACTTTTGTCCTCGTGGAAACCAGCGACTGCCAGGAGCCGTCCGTCCAATAGCTATGACCGGCAATGATGGGTGCCACATGTTTCAGATTGCCTGCGTAGTTCGGCGATGCTGCGTTAAACAGGTTGTTTATAACGTTTTTTCGCCCCGCGTCGCCGTCGGTTTCGTAAACATAGTTCCAGGCTGCCGACTCTGCCAGCAATATCCTGGTATCCAATCCTTTATTTTCGATTGCCTGGTCTAATTCCACTGCAAGTTTTTTTATCTCGCTGTTTTGCCATCCTGAGCCTTCCTGCTCATGCCCGTCCCAGTTATACTGCGGTTCATTGACAGGGCTAACATACGAAAAAGCGGTTCCATTATTCTTAAAATGATTTGCTACCTCAGCAATATATTGTGCAAAATCATCGTAATATTCATCTTTCAGGTTTGAATTGGCTCCCGACTGTGAATATCCTTTCCCGTTGCGCGTAAAATTAACGGGTGGGGTGTTGCTGAACATCACAAACTGTTCGCATCCATAACTTTTGGCTTTGTTAAGGAAATATTGCTGCCCGGCCTGCCGCCCCCAGTCTATGGTGCCGTCTACAGGATCTATGAATGATTCGGCACGCTTAGCTGCATCTGCAATGTCGCTGGCTGCACCTTGCTGTGCGGTGCCTCCGCCCAGGTTGAAACGCCAGCCTGAAAGCCCGATCCCTTCGGGCTGGCCGTCTTTCACTTGTTGGGAGAATAATAATTTGGCGATATCTTCGCGCTCACTTTCTGCCCAGTCCCGGCCAATGTAGTTTGCAAACCAACAATCTGACGCGGCAAAACTTTCAATCTTCTGATATTGTTTGGATATATCTATCACTACGCTCTCATTACCATCTACGGATTGACGGGTATTTGGCGCTATGGTTGGTGCAGGGGCTTTGTTGCAGCCCGCTAAAAGAGCAAATAGGAGCATCCCTGGAATCATTCTTTTTATGTTCATTAATTTGCACATTGGGTCTGTTATCAAATAAAGGGCAGATCAAATGATTGTCCCTGTTAAAAATTTGGATTTTTAACAATACTTCCGCCTGAAAGCTGGACTTCACTGTTGGGTATCGGGAACAGCAGGTCGCGGTTTTCCTGGAATGTTGTACCCTTATTACTGTTCTCCCGCTGATTGGTACGTTCGTATTCATCCGTAGACTCCTGTAGATTATACCTCACAAAAGAACCGTTCGGCCCCATAATATTGGCTATTGCTTTCTTCCCGTTGTCGTCGGTCCAACGCCGGATATCGTACAGGCGCTGGAATTCGAGCGCAAGTTCCAGTCTCCTTTCCCGCCTGATGGCATCGCGTAAGGCAGTGCCCGAAGCAGTAACCGGGGGCAGGTTGACGCTTGCGCGGCCCCGTACCCTGCTCAATGCCCCGCGGGCATCTTCATCACGGTTAATTGCATTGGTCGCTTCGGCATACATGAGCAGTACATCGGCAAAACGAAGTAAACGATGGTTGAGATTATTATGATTGGCATCGTATGGTGTAGGGCGAAGACTGTGAGGGATATAGAATTTCCTGTTGATACGTGCCGACTTATGCTGGTCTGGTGCAATTACGTAATTGGCACCCTCGGGAGTGTCGTCTCCGGGTACGTCATCGCCATTTTTGACAATGGTCCATTTTAAACGCTCCGTGTCTCCTGCATCAATAAAGGCTTTTTCCAAATTGCTGGTAGGAAGGCCCCATGACCAGCCCGCATCGTTTCGTGAGCCTGTGAACACAGGAAGCCGGCCGCCCAGGTTATAGCTGATTGTAGAACTGTATTGTACTTCAAAAAGAGATTCGATACTGTTGTTATGTTCAACAGACCATACATCGCCGAAATTTGGCAGTAAATCGTACTCATTTGACTGGATGACCTCACCCAGTACCTGTGCTGCTTCATTGTACTTTTCCTGGTAGAGGTAGGCTTTACCGAGATAGCCCATTGCTGCACCTTTGGTAACACGGCCCAGGTCGGCAGATGCATATGCACTTCTGAGCGGGAGATCGGCAATAGCCTCCTGCAGGTCCTGCTCGATTTGCTTATAGGTTTCCTCCACAGAGCTGCGCGTAATTCCCTGAATTTCACCTGGTAATTTTAATCCCAGGACCAGAGGTACCCCTCCAAAGTTCTTCACCAATTCGAAATAGTTGAATGCCCGAAGGAACCTGGCTTCTGCAATAATCCGCTTTCTGAGGTTCTCATTGCTGATGGGCGCATCGGGCACCTTGTTAATCACGATATTGCATCTGAGGATGGATTTATAGCGGTATTGCCAGTAATTGCTGATAGGGCCATCCTGGCTGGGATTGCCATAGTGTGCCGTTCTGATCCAGTCGCTTTGCGACTGGGTGGTATTCCCCATCCAGAGATCGTCTGAGGCCATTTCAAACCCAACGTTAGGAGCTGCAACCTGCCACCAGTCGTCCCAGAATACACCCTGATAAGCCCCGGCCAGCTGTTTTAAACATTCTTCTTCGGTTTGAAAATAGGTGTCGAGATTTTCCTGGCCTAGCACCGGCCGTTCCAGAAAATCGGAGCAACTGCTGAATGAATATAAGATCGTGCAGCAGATAAATATTTTAAATGCGTTTCTCATTTCTGTTGTCAATTAAAAGTTAACATTTATGCCCAGTAAGAATGTACGGGGGTTGGGATATCCCAGGTTGTCTATTCCTGACTCCAGTACACTGCCCAAAGCCGCACGTTCAGGATCCATTCCTGAATAATTGGTAATAGTAAAGAGGTTCTGACCCGATGCTGAGATACGAACCCCGGTTCCGCGGGTTATTTTTTTAGGCAGCGTATATCCCAACTGTAACAGGTTGCAGCGAAAATACGATCCGTCTTCCACAAAGAAAGATGACACACGCCGGAAGTTAAGGTTCCTGTCGTTTACCGAAAGGCGCGGATAGAAGTTGCTTGTACCTTCGCCTCTCCAGGCTTTGTCGTATGCATCGGCAAAGACGTTCTGGCCTTCGGTTCCGGCATAAAAGCCCCCCATGGCGCTGTTATAAATATCGTTTCCAAAGGTTCCGTAGAAATTCGATACCAGGTCTATATTCTTATAGGAAAGCCGCAGGTTAAAACCGGCCATCAGGTCGGGAAAGGCTTTCCCAATATAGGTTTTATCGTTTTCATCCAAGGCGCCATCGTGGTTTAGATCTTTGAATCGTATGTCGCCGGGTACGGCATAGGGTTGAAGAATATCTCCATGCTCGCTGGTATGGCTGTTTATTTCAGTCTGATTCTGGAATATTCCATCCGCAACGTATCCGTAAAAACGGCTGATCTCACTGCCTTCTTCATTTTTGATGATATAATCATTGAAGAACCCTCCCCTCAGGAGCGGGGTATTGTCTACTAATTTCAATGCCTTGTTTTTTACGCCCGACAAGTTTAAACCGGCTTCATAGTTAAAATTTCCGACCCTGTCTTTCCACTTTAATGATAATTCCCATCCACGGGCCTGCATGCTGCCGATGTTGGTCCACATTTCACCGGCCCACATAGGGTATCCAAGGATGGAAAGGTTCTGTTTCTGCATCAGC
Organism: Chitinophagales bacterium; assembly: GCA_015654595.1. Lineage (GTDB taxonomy): Bacteria > Bacteroidota > Bacteroidia > Chitinophagales > Chitinophagaceae > Puia. Next base: position 9,001 of record JAATGQ010000166.1, read on the forward strand.
ATGTCTTTTGACTTCTTTGAGAAAACGTCGGCGGTGATATCGACTTTGCCCCGCAGAATACTGGCGTCGACTCCCAGGTTATAATCTTCAACGGTCTCCCATTTAAGCTGATTATTACCCACCTGGCTGATTGCCGTACCGACGTAGCGTGTGCCGTCTGCCCCAAACACGTAATCTGCAGCGCCTATCAGGTTGAGATAGGCATTTGGGTTTATATTCTGATTACCAACACGTCCCCATCCAGCCCGTATCTTCAGGTCGGAGATAAAATCCTGGTCTTTCAAAAAAGCTTCCTGTGAAGCCCGCCAGGCTACCGACACGGCGGGAAATGTAGCATATTTATTCCCTTGAGGAAACATTGATGAGCCGTCGACCCTGATTGAACCAGTTACATAATAACGGTTATCATAGTTATACATCACACGTCCGAGGTATGATATCAGTGACCTGTATATGTTGGTGCCCGACGACTGGGGATTCAGGGTGCCGGCATTGAGGTACTGTAGATCCGGGTAATTACTGGGAATTCCGTCGCGTGAACCTGACAGGTTATATTCGGAGAACTTTTCCATCGTAAAACCTGCCATGAGACTGACGTTGTGCTTAGTGGCAAACGTCCTGGCATAATTCAGCGTATTTGTCCAGTTCCAGTCGACCCATTGATTAGAGCCCCTTTGAATGGTGGTCTGATCATTTTTTTCCAGGTTGTCTATATAAAACAGGGGCGTAAATACGTCGTTCATCCTGAATCTGGCATTAATGCTGTACTGGGTGCGGGCAATCAATCCTTTTACCGGTTCAACGCTGAGATAGGGGATCATCATCAGGCCATATTCATTGCTGTGCCGGTTTTCGCGTGCTATACTTGCTACCGGGTTCCA
>JAATGQ010000226.1 GCA_015654595.1 Chitinophagales bacterium
GCGGCCAGTGCGCCGGCGAAGACCTGGTGATCATTGATGACCACATCCGGCTCCAGTTGTCTCAAATAGCTGATCATTCCCGGGAAGAGATACCTATTCAGGGGAATCAGGACTTCCTCATATAAGAACTTTATACTTTCTGCTCCATAAACATTCTTCCTGTAAATACTATCCAGCAGCTGGCGGTCTTCCTCCCTTTGTGTATCGGCGTTTTCGTATCGGATAAGGTGAAAATGTCCGCCGTCGGGCAGCAATCCTGCGAGGTTTTCATCAGGGCTGATCCAGGTAACGTTGTGGCCATGACAGATAAGCTCTGTTCCGACAGCCAGTGTAGGATTGACGTGTCCCATCAGGGGAGGGACGAGAAAGGCGAATTTTGCCATGATGAAAAATATTTATTTACAAAAAAATCTTTCGAGGCACAGGGCCGTCTCTATTGGTTGCTGTACAGGAACTGCATGGTCTCCTTCCAGCAGCACCAGCCTGGAATTAGTCATCTTATAAGAGAGCGCATAGCCATCTGCCAGGCAGTCCGAACCTTGCCCATAAATGAGCAGCGTTTTATGAAGAATGCCATTGATAGAGCCGCCATAAAAAAAGCTGCGTTCCAGGTGCATGTCTTCCCGGATGGAAGTTTCCGTAAAAAGAAAATCATGAAGGCGGTTATCTTTGGCCGACCGTCTTTTCCCTTTGGCCTGCAGCGAACCATTGGTGCGGGAGGAGACATATTCCGATAGCGCTTCTTTGTTATACTTATAAGCGCTGATCATTTCGAGCGGCTCTTCATCGCAGGGATTTGGCGCTTCGATGATGGCGAGCTTTTTGAAACGCACGGGGTAGAGAATGGCTGCCTTGAGGGCGATAAGCGCCCCGTAGCTGTAGCCGGTCAGGTGAACCATGCGCAGTTGAAATGAATCCATCAGCGCTATGAGGTCCTCTGCCATGGAAGTGAGGTCATAGCCCTCGGGTGCCTTTTCACTGAGGCCATGACCTTTCAGGTCATACAGGATGACCCGGAAACGGGCCGCCAGCAACGGCGCGATCTGGAAATAAAAAATCGCCAGGTTACCCAACATACCGTGGAGCATGAAAACAGTTTCGGTGCCATCGGGATTCAATTCCTGGAAATGCACGTTTTTCCCGTTTACTTTGATGATCGGCATTGCTGTATGAATTTTATGATGTCATGAATTTTCAGCTGTATCATCTGATCGATGTCCATACCGGACAGCCAACCCGGAAAATCGATGTGTTGGCCGAAATGGCTGCGGACTTTTTCAGAGAATGCCACCAGCTCGATGCTGTCCATTTCAAGGTCTTTCGAAAAAGAGGTATCCTCGGTGATGCCGATATCTTCCAGGAATTCTTCGCCAATAACTTCTGAAATAAACTGTTTAAGGATGATGAAGATTTCCTTATCGTCGATACTCTCGTTCTGAATTAGTGTGTCCATCCGATTATATAGTTTTTATAGTTAAATGTTCGAACTTTTGTTGTTCCCATGTAGATGTCTTCGCCGCGGATAGCCGAGATGCGGTAGTTTAGGGGAGTGCCCTGCAAGCCCAGGCCGAGGGATTTCCCGTAGGCTTCTTTGGCTGTCCAGCATCGCGTTAGCCACTCAGAGCGATCTCCGGCCGGCAGCAGCGCCAGCTCTTCGGGATGGAGGACATTGGAGGCAAAGTCATCGCCCCTGTCTATGATCGTTTCGATATCGATGCCGACGGGCTTTGCGGCGGCGATGGCAACGGCTATGGTGCCCTTATGCGACAGCGAGAGGTGTACTTCTGCGGAGCTATTTTTTTCGAAAACAGGCCTGCCTTTCGAATCCGAGCTGATATGTAATTCGGCCGGATAATACGACAGACCATCGTGCCGCTGGAAAAATTCGCGGAGTGCATCCTTTGCCGCTACGCGGCTGATCAACCATTCCCTTTTCCGGGCGGGGGAAAGCGAGGACATAAATTCCCTTTCAGCTGCACTGAAATATCGCCGGGTAACAAAGTCCCACGATAACACTTTGCTGTATGAAGCCTGGCACAGAAAGATGTCCGGCAATATCTCTTCCGAAAGAGTATAGCGTAGCGGGGCGGTACAAACTTTCCAAAGCCGGTCATCGACTTCAAGCCTTCTGTTCTTCCATCCCCGGATGACAGCCCATGGACCTTGGCTGTTTTTCAGGAAGAAATCCGCTGTTGCAAAATCTTCTGTCAGTTGGGTCAACCGGCAGGTACATTCGAAGAGGCCTTCCTGGATGTGCCTGTCGCCGTAAAATTCCACTTCTTTTATATTGACAGGAAAGGCCACCTTTTCGTTAGGCAAGGTCAGTTGGAGCCAGAGGCCGAAGAGCTGTCCGGCGTTATCCAGCAGTGAGCCTTTCCCGGTGCAGCCCTGGATATAGCCGGTAATCCCATTGGCTGCAAATTTTGTGACTTGTCGTATGCCCTGGTAAGCAGGTCCATGAAACATATACTCTTCATAGATGTGATCGGATGTCAGTCGGAAAGGCAGTGCGTCACCGATGTCGAAAGCAGGGGGCGTGACGGACGCGCCGGATGCGGAATGAATTTCCAGACCAGCGTATTTTTCAATCGTCATGCCGAGTGTCCCGGGAGCGAGCCATTCGCCGGTTACCTTTGTGCGGAATGGAGTGTCGACTTTCATCCATTGCCATACCTGTACGTTCATCATCTTACGGACGGTGATGCCTGGAAAGCTGCTTTCCGCCATGTCGGCAAGGAGTTCCAGCAGCATGGTCATGGGAATCACGGGGTTCATATCGCTGCTATCGCTATGGCCGGGCCGCTGGCGGATCAGGGAATGATCGATGAGGTACGGGTGGCTTTGAAGCGAGATATCCATCGGTAGCGAAAAGGCGGGGGCAGGCTGCGGTACAGCGGCCGGCTGCGAGACAGGGATCGGACGTGTTACAGCTGCAGCCGCGGCATGGGTTGACGCAGCGAGGGCTTTTCCGGGTTGATGATTCCGCTGCCGTTGGTTGAATAAGCTGATGAGTTCGGATTGTATCTGTTCGATCTCGCGGAAATTCTCCAGCAGCGTGTGCAGGATAGGAGAGGTCTCTGCGGGATGCGGCCGCATTGCCGGCTGAAAGTGAAGTTTCAGGGGGATAGCAGAGCCGACCGGCGGGGCCTTTTCCTTTTCACGCGGCGAAAAAACAGGCCATACGTCCCTGCCTTCCACGAATAGTGCTGCAAGGACGCGTTGTAGTTGGGACAATCCCGGTCTGCCTGGAATGTTGGCGGCGACGGCGCTGTAACTTTGGCCTTTCAGGGTATCGTCGACGAAGCCGATGAGGCCCCCCGATCCCACCTGAATAAATGCCCTTACTCCTTCCTTATAGAGCTTTTCCGTCAGCTCTCTGAAGCGAACCGGCTGCAGCAGGTGTTGCCGGGTCACTGCAAGGATGCCTTCCCGCGTAGCTGGATATTCTTCAAGGTTGGTGGCAGACCACAACGGAATGCGGGGTTTGTGGATGCGGATATTTTCAAATTCCTTCATCACCTTCTGCATTCTTTCCTTCAGGAACGGAGAATGAAAACCCGATCGAAAAGGCAATAGTTGATAGAATATCTGTTCTTGTTGTAAGCGTGCGCTCAGCTTTCCGACTGCGGTTTCGGTCCCGCAAACGATTACCTGCTGCGGGCAGTTATCCGTCGATAAATAAATTTCTTCGAGGGGATCAAGAAGGGACATCAGCCGGGCGTAGCCACATCCGACAGCCAGGAATGGCGAATCACTTGCCTCGAATATGTCAGGGTCCTGCTTTTGCAGCAGGGATGTGGCGTCTTCTTCCTTTGCCCAGCCTGCGGCAAAGCCCGCGAGCCATTCCCCCAGGCTATGCCCCGCATTGATATCCGGATGTATGCCGCATTTTTTCAGCGCAGCGTCCAGCAGCCGTGTCCGGGCAGCCAGTTTGACTGCCGAGTCCAACACGACCGACCTTGCATTGTGCTGTTCACCGGTCTGTCTGTCGGGGCTGAAAATAACGCCGTTGTGCAGCAGGGGGAAATCAAAATACCGGGCTATACTTTCCGTCTCCCCGGCTGTGAGGCCATCGAGTCCGGGAAACAAGAATGCGATTCTGCCATGGCCTAGCAGGGCTTCATTGGAAAACCATATGTCCTGCTTATTTCTCCATGGTCGATCCCGCCTGACGATTTTTATGGCCCGTTGGATCCTTTCGGGGGTTGGGTCAAACACTGCTACGCGGTAATCGCCGGTACCTCCCACAGCCTCGTTATTTTCCAGCGCTTCAACCAACTCATCTTTATTTGGCCGTGCGAGGAAGAGCACCTGATCGCCGGTGCGCTGAGAGGCTTCCTGTTCATTGGTTGGTAAAATTTTTCTTCGGGGCGAAACAGGCTGGCCATAAGCCTGCAGAACGACATGAGCGTTAATGCCACTGATGCCGAAAGCGTTGACGCCCGCCAGTCTTGCAAGGCCGCTGGTCTGCCAGTCGATGGTTTCCTGAACGGGTTCGAACGTAGTAGCTTTAAGTCCTTCCAGCGGCATCTCGCAATGAAGGGTCGGCGGCAGCTGCCCATGATACAGAGCCAGGGCAGTCTTGATGACACCAGCGATTCCGGAGGCGGACATTGTATGGCCGATGTTCGATTTCACGGAGCCGATGCCTGCTTTTATGCGCCGCCCGTTGTCCGCTGCAATCCGGGGAAAGACATGTGCAAGCGTTTGCAGTTCGATGCTGTCGCCCAGGCGAGTTGCTATGCCATTCGCTTCAATGTAGCCGATTTCGGCGGGGTTCAGCCCGGCTCTCTCCCAGGCCTGTAGTATTGCTTTCGATTGGCTTTTTGCGGAGGAGTTGAGGTTTGCGTCGCTGGCCCCCTCCCTGGAAACCCCTGATCCTTTGATAAGGGCATAAATCCTGTGACCATCCCGGATTGCGTCATCGAGTCTTTTCAGCACGACGAAGCCGCATCCTTCTCCTATGACAAGGCCATCTGCTCTACGGTCGAAAGGCCTCATCTGATGGCTTGCGGACAGCATCCCCCGTCCTATAAAAAAATCCCATAATGCAGTTGTGCGTGAGAGGTGTAGGCCGCCGGCGACAATGACATCGCAGCTGCCGGTGGACAGTTCTTTTACTCCATGGTCGATGGCAATGAGGGAGCTGGCGAAGGAGGCATCTATCATATAGGCTGGTCCCTCCAGATTGAGCTTGTCGGCTATCAGTGAAACTTCGGGGTTAGGAAACAAGCCTATTGCTGCATCGGTCACAAATCCCTGATCTCCCATGCCGCCGCGGGAGGTGACTGGCATAGGCCGAGGCGCACCGGGCGATGAGTAACTCCCATTACCGAGAAACAGGCCGGTGCATTTTGGCGGGATGTCTATCTCAAAGAAACCAGCATCTTCGAGGGCGGTGCGGGCAAGGCTTAAAGCCAGCAGATGTGCCGGATCCAATTCTTCCACCATCGCAGGAAGCATACCGAAAAGGGCCGGGTCGAAGGTGGCAAGACCATCAATGAAGCCGCCTCTGCTGTTGTAAAAACGATTCATGTCAGCAGGAGCTGTGCCGGTATAAGCCTGGGCGAGGCGTTGTGAAGGGATGGGCTGAATGGCATCTGCATTGCTCGTGATATTGTTCCAGAAGGCTGCCGTATCTGCGGCTCCCGGGAAAATGCATGACATGCCCACTATGGCGATATCCACATTGCTGTTCATTCAGATAAGGTTCTTTATTAAAATATTATGGTTGACAACTCCGTATCGGTCATGACTTATCCAGCCATGATCAGTACCTGGGTGTCATTGCCGTATTTCAGCTCATTAAGGAATGTTTCCATGCCTTCCGGCAGTGGTATCATAGATATACCTCTCCGTTCATATTCTTTTTCCAACGAAGGGGAGACCATACCTGTTCCTTTCCAGGGTCCCCAGTTGATTGCCATTACTTTTCCTTTTATTTTTTTCTTCAGTGCCCAGGCGTAGCGATCTAATACACTGTTGGCGGCGGCGTAGTCGGTTTGTCCCCGGTTGCCATGTACCGAAGCAACGCTGGAGAACAATATCACAAATTGCGTTTCGGCCGATAATGTTTCCTCCAAGATGCGCAAAGGAGTCACTTTAGTAGAGAACACTCTTTCGAAAGATTCGGGGGTTTTATGCTGAAACAGCTTGTCTTCCAGCAGACCAGCGCCATGAACGACGCCGTCTACGCGTCCGTATCTCTTATAGAGACCGGCGATCAAACCGCGCAAGCGTTCTTCGTCGCGGAGGTCCATGGAATGATAATCTACTCTGGCGCCCGTGTCTTCCAGCGAAGCGATCGTGTGAAGTATCTGATTCCGTTTGTAGATTTCCTCGGTTCTTTTCTCTATCTCGGCGGGTGTCTTTAGTTCCCCTTGTGCGATCAGCGATCTGCGGATGGCATCTTTATTCAGATGCCTGGACAACGGATCCGGGGCGCCTGTCCTGGGGTCCGGAGAGCGGCCCACCAGGATATAATGGCATGGATATTCTCTGGCGAACCGGATCATCAGCTCAGCAGTAATGCCTTGCGCGCCTCCCAGGACCAATATTACGGACGAACGGTCGAGATGCAGGTCGGGCTGCATTCCTATCTTCAGTTCGGATGGTACGAGATCCATCATCTGTCTTATGGTGTCCTGGTAGAAAACTTCCGAATGGGCGTCGAGGCATACCAGTTCGTCCAGGACCACCGATGCTATTTTTCCCGGCGAAAGCCTGGTGTTGAGATGTATGGTGCGGCAACGGGTCTGTTCCCATTCCCTTCCGAGACTTTTCAGAAAACCTGGATAACCCTGGAAATGCTTCAGAAGACCCGGATCGGTGTTCCGCTCAAGATGGTTATTGAAATCGGAAACGGCATAGACCCACTTGATCTTTGCAGGGTCCAGTTGTTTTATCATGGAAAAGCATTGCATGATGTCCGATCTTTTGGGCGAATCGAATATATCGAGTATGATCAGCCCTTCGTAGGTGGAAAGCGAATCAGTTGCTGAAACTATGGAAGCGATGGCTCCGTGGGATGACAACAAGGCTTTGATGGCCGGGGCTACCGGTCCCGAGTCGTCCGTTACGGCGATTCGGCGGCCGGCAAGCTGGGCGATATCATGCCGTTCCAGGTCAGAGGGCGTCAGTTCGAATCGTAGTCTTACCAGTGTCTCTTTAGATGCCTGTGACATGCCGGCAGCGGATTCGGCGGCTGCCGGAGCGGTGGTGGCTGCCGATGCGTTCGTGACGGTACGGGAGACAGAGGGTATAGCGGGAGAAAGCGCCATGTGTATCCAGCCCACGAGACCATTAAGGGTCTTGATTGCCGTCAGCTGCTCTGTCAGATTGCCTTGCTGGCGCATGACCTGGCCGGCATCGGCGAGCCTGACCCTGAGTTCGTTGATGATCTCCAGCCGCTTGATGGAGTCGATGCTGAGATCGGCTTCCAGGTCCATTTCCATGCCTAGCATTTCCGGATGATACCCCGTTTTCTCTCCGATTACATTCACGAGCATGGATCTGATCTTTTCTTCTGTCCAGTTGGTTCCGGCGCTCTTATTTTCGGTGTTTTCAACTTGCTGTACCGTTGGCGCCGAACCAGTGGAGTGCTTTGCTGGCCGGCCTGGACCATTGCGGGCAGGTAAGCAGTCGAGTAAGCCCCGAAGCGTTTTGACGCCAGCTATTTTCTCCATCGTTTTATCTGTGTTTTCTAATTCCGGAAGAACGCGCATCAGCTGCTGTTTCCATTCTCCGATGATCTCGAGGCGTTTGATAGAGTCGATGCTTAATTCTGCCTCCATATCCATGTCCAGGTCAAGCATTTCAGGGGGATAACCTGTCTTGCTGCCGACTATTGCGAGCAGCAATGTTTTCATATCCCTGTCACCGGTTTCTGCAGCGGTGGTGAAAGGGGAAGCGATTTGACTGCTGGCGCCAGAGGTTTCATAGGAGGTAGCAGCCGCGTTCGGATAGAGGGGCTGAGATGCAGCTGCGGGTGAGTTTTGAGCTGCCGGCCTGCGTGGGTTTTGGGTAGGAGCCGCGAGAGTTTGACCCTCGGCTGGGAATGCGGAGGACGAAGCTTTGGCTGGCGTATGACCGAAATAGCCAAGTACGACATCCCGCTGCGCCTGGATGAGCTGTTTTATGCTGCTGAGATATTCTATCATTACCTGTTCCGCAGAAGAGTGATTGAAAGACAGCACGGAGGAGCCTGGAGAAGCCATAGGCTGATCGAAGGCCGCAGCGGCAGGGGATGCAGGTCGGGCGATTACGATCGGCTCCACCACGGGTGGGGCGCCATGCGCCGGCAGTTTCCCTGAAGAAGGAGTGGCGGTTTGCCCGTTGACGAACCATACAGAGGCATTTCTTTTCAATCCGGCCGGGTGGTCGAGATCGAGTAGCCTGGCATTCCTGTCCTCGAAGAGTCGCTCCAGGTTTATTTTTTTGCCGGTGCCGATGTAGCGGGCGATGACAGTGAGCAAATGCGTGATGCCTTCCTTATCTTCCGTATGCAGGACGAGCTCGTCTTTTCCGAGGATGGTGCGGGTCAGAGAAGACAGCACTTTACCGGGCCCTACCTCAATGAAGATGCGGGCGCCATCCTGGTACATGGCTGTTATTTCTTCCGAGAAGCGAACGGGTTCTACGAGATGTTCTGCCAGCCGCCGTCGGATGGCGGAAGGGGCTGCCGGATAGACAGAAGCGGTTGTATTTGACCATACCGGCAAGGAAGGGGAATTCATTACGATGTCTTCTAGGGCAGTCTCGAAAAGCGCTTTTGCTCCGGCCACGAGAGGGCTATGAAAGGCACAGGCCACTTCGAGCCGTACAAAATAAAGTTGCCGCGCAGTCAATTCTTCGATCAGCTGAAGCATGGCTTGTGTTGCACCCGCCAGTACCCATTGCTGGGGTGAATTGTGATTGACGGCATATATCCCTTTTTCATCAGAAACCATATCCTGCAGCATCTCTTCGGGGCAGTTCACTGCCACCATGATGCCTTTGTCCTCTCCAATCGCATCGAGTATTGACATGGCTCTTTTCTCGCTGAGGGGCACCAGGTCATCGGGGCTGAATACTCCGGCAAAACAAAGGGCGGGCAGCTCTCCATAGCTGTGGCCCGCCACCATGTCCGGTTCGACGCCCAGACGGCGTAAAAAGCAGGCAATCGCCCAGTCTACGATTCCCAGCAAGGGTTGCGCCCGGCGGGTATCTTTGATCTGGTCTTTCTGTAGTTGTGCAGCATCCTCATCGAAAACGCTGTAGGGAAAAACGATTGGAGCATATTCGGATTTTGACTGGAGCAGCTGTCGCATCGCGGGAAAGGTGGTAAACAATGTCCTCGCCATGTTGACGCGCTGGCTTCCTTGTCCCGGGAAAAGAAAAGCGACCTTCCCCTCCTTTTTTTCAGCAGGAAAGATACCCTCAGCGGCTGTACCGGAGAGGGCCAGGTCTATCTTCAGCAGCAGGTCTTCCGGGCTGCCAGCCACGATCGACAGCTGAACGGCTTTTTCATTCCGGAGGGCCAGGCTGTAGGCGAGATCTTTGCCATCCAGCTTATCATTATCCAGGAGTACCGAGCGGACGGTCATCAGCAGTGTCCGGGCTTCTGCGTATGTATCTCCCCGGAAGACAAATAATTCCGAGGGCCAGGATTTGATCACGGAAGCCTTCGGTTCTGTGGCCTGTCTGTCTTCAACATTACTGATGACTGCGTGAAAGTTCGTGCCGCCGAAGCCGAAGGCGCTGATGCCGGCGATGCGTGTCCGGTCCAGCCAGGGCCCTGCTTCGCTGTTGAAACGAAAGGGATTCGTGTCCGGCTTATAGTATCGATTCGGTTCCTGCAGGTGCAGCGTCGGCGGCTTTACGCCGTGATAGACCGACAAGGCAGCTTTGATGATACCTGCAAGGCCGGCAGCGCATTTGGTATGGCCGATCTGCGTTTTGACGGAGCCGAGGCTGGTGTGTCCGGCAGGCGCACCGGACTGGATGAGCAATTCGGTCAATGCGCTCAGCTCTGTCTTGTCGCCAACGACGGTGCCGGTCCCATGCGCCTCGATCAGGCCTACTTCTACCGGCGACAGTCCGGCCTGTTCATAGGCCCGTTGCAGCGCTTTCCACTGCCCTCTTTTCCTTGGTGCGGTGAGGCCCAGGCTTTTCCCATCACTGGATCCTCCTATCCCCCGGATAACGGCGTATACCCTGTCTCCGTCTCTTTTGGCGTCCTCTAACCTTTTAAGAACAAGCATAGCGACGCCTTCGCCCAAGGCAATGCCATCGGCAGCCGAATCAAACGTTTTACATCTTCCCGTCCGGGACAGCGCATGGGTGCTGGAAAACAACAGGTAATCTATGATGCTGTTGTGCAGGTCAGCTGCCCCGGCCAGCACCATTTCTGCCTTGCCCAGCTGCAGCTCCTGGCAAGCCAGATCCACAGCGGCGAGCGATGAGGCGCAGGCTGCATCTACGCTATAATTGCGTCCGCCCATGTCGAGCCTGTTACAAATGCGGCCGGCTATAACGTTAGCAAGTACTCCAGGAAAAGAGTCTTCGGTCATCCTGGGCAGGGCGGCATCCAGCTCGGGCGGCATTTCACCGAGCAGCTGACGGTAAAGGCTGCGAAAGGTATAATTGTTATTGAGATCGTTGCCGCCATCGGCTGCCATAATAACGGACACATTTTCCCTGTCGAACTCTTTATCCGCATAGCCTGCATTCTTCAGGGCTTCTTTGGCTACCAGGAGGCTGAGTAGTTGTACCGGTTCGATAGCCGCCAAAGATTGGGGAGGTATGCCAAATTCCAGCGGATCGAAATCGATCGACGGAAGGAAGCCTCCCCATTTGGAAGGTGAATGGTCGCCGCCGGTGGATTGCGGATCATAATACAATTGTTTATTCCAGCGCTCGTCGGGCACTTCCGTTACAGCATCTTTCCCGAGGACGATATTGCGCCAGTATTCATCAAGATTCCTGGCGCCGGGATAAATGCAGGCCATGCCTACGATAGCAATATCCAGTGAGGCCGAATTATTTCGTGGGGGCGTTGCCGGGACAACTGACCGGATAAGCTCGACGCTGCCTTCAGCGACGTCTTTATGTAACTGCGCCATCGTGATGACGCTATGTTTGAGAGCCGCAACCTGGCCGATCATGAACATGCCTTCTGAGAGCTGTTCTTCTTCGGCAATGGACACCAGGCTTTCGCCCCTGCGATCGATTCCTTTTGCCGCAACACGCAGGCGGCCGACATTCAGGCTTTCTAGCCGAGACCATATCTCCTGTTTGTCCACTCCCTGGTGAAGCAATTGTTCCTTTTCCCGATTGAATTGCGCTGCAAAGGGGGAATTGAGACATCGGGTCTCATGTCCCGGCGCCGTTTCCAGCAGGATGGTCTCCGTATGAGCGATGGCCTGATCCTGGAATTGCCGTACGATAGCGCCTGTCGTTACTGCCTCTTCAGTATATAGATAGGCGGTTCCCATTAAAACGCCGACTTTTATTCCCTTGATGGCAAGAGGGGCAGCCATGACCGAAATGAAGGCTGCGGAAAAGGCATCGTGTATGCCTCCGGCAAAGATCACACTGAAAGCATCGGCATTCTCTTCCTGCAGGAGTCTTTCGATCTGGCTCTCCCAAAGTACCAGGCTGGACAATGGACCTACATGGCCGCCACATTCCCGCCCTTCGAATACAAAGTTGCGTGCTCCTTCCCTGATAAACATATCCAGCAGCGCGACAGTAGGGACGTGCAGGAATACTTTGATGCCGGCCTCTTCGAGTGATTGCGCCTGGGACGGTCTCCCTCCTGCTATCAATACTACGGGAGGCTTTTCTTCCAGGATATATCCTATCTGTTCATCCAGCAGCTCCTGGGAAATGAATCCGAGTATGCCTACACCCCAGGCTCTGTTACCTGCCAGCTGGCGCGTCTCGCGGATCAGCTGGCGGGCCGTCTGACCGCGAAGCAATGATAGGGCAATAAAAGGGAGGCCGCCTGCATCGGCTACCGCACCGGCAAAGGCCGGCACATCGCTGACACGTGTCATTGGGCCCTGGACAATAGGATAAGGGATGTTCAGTCCGCGGGCAAATGCATTTCCCGGAGCTATGGCCGGCGATATTCTTGCCTGCAATAAATGGCCATGGACGGCTTCCCTGATAGCAAATACCAGCTGGGATAATTTTTTATATCGTTGCGCGAGGCCCGTCGCCAAGGCAATATCCTGACCCAGTGGCAGATAGCCTTTGTCAATCTCCAGTGATCCGAACCATTTCTCAAGATCCGTGCGAGTAGGATTGTCCGGCAGTGCCGGCGAATTCGGTCGTACCAATACGCGGTAATGATCGATGAGCTTCGTCTCGTTGCCATTTAACCTGGGAATCACAGATTTTATCTCAAGCGGTGCTGCACATTCTCTGAAAGCGATCAGCTGGCTGTCAAGTACGATGCCGTCGGCTCCCGATGCCGCCATGCCAGCTGCATTGTGTATCCCTATACCGCCCTGCACCCATATTTCGATAGCGCCGACAAGATCAAGGACCCGTTGAAATAAAATGAACGAAGATTCGTCACTTACTTTGCCACCTCCTTCATTTCCTTTGATGATCAAGCCGTGTGCTCCTTCGTTCCGGGCCATCAGGGCTTCTTCCAGCGAATGCACCTGTCGAAATAGACGCGCTTGAGCAGGAACATTTATGTTCATTCCAAAGGGCGCAATGATCAGTCCTACCTGCGAAGGCAGATCTATTTCCTCTGCGAAGGTGGTAACGAAACATACCCCAAAGGTCTCTTGTGTTCTTGCGGTTAAATCCAGCAGGGCTGCATCGGCTTTTCGCTTATCCCTGCCCAAGTGAAGCACGGCAGAGGCTCCCGCAGCTAAAAGATTGCATACCAATGATACATCTGGTCTCTCGAGCGGAGTAATAGCGGCAATAGTGAATCTTTTCATAAGCGTCCTTTTAGATGATAAGGAAATTGTATGATGTCCAACCTGGGAAGAATATAGCCTTCCGATTGTTTTTTTTCACGGTTGATTATGGCAGGCAGCTGTTATCAAGGCCACATCTGGCCAGGCAAGAATGGGACAAGCAATATAAATGGTAAATAGAAGTGATTACTTCTTTACAGATGGTTCGCTAGAGTCGAAGCAGATTGATTGTACGAATTAAGTAGTTAAACTAAATTAACAATTTCCATGCTGCTTTTTTCAAAGGAGATGAATTTTTACGCCATCATAAAAGTTTCTATTTAACGCAACGCATTATGTTTGCCGGATGCAAACGGCGGCATCGGCAGCCCTTCATATCCGCTGCTGGAAATCGCGTATCCTTGACAGTGAATAATGGCAATGCGATAAGACTGCAGAAGAGGACAACAGAATCGGACCTGGGTAGTATTCCAGAAGGATTGGAGGCATGGTTGCAGGCGGGTGAGAAGCCTGTTTATATTGGATTAGGAAGCATACCTATCCCCAGACCGGAGTTATTGGCCACGATGATGGAAGAGTGGCTGGACCGGCGCAGCGTCCGTATTGTGTTTTGTCAGGGATGGTCGGCACCGCTGCGGGTGAAGAGGCATCCGAACCTGTTTATCGTAAAGACGATCAGCCATGAATGGCTGCTGCCTTTCATCCGAATGAACATCCAGCGGCTAACGGAGGCGATGGAGCGCGCTTTAATGCCGAAGTGCCGGTCGCGGGTGGCCGAGGTCAGAGAAAAGATCCCGCAGGAAGATGGAGTAAGGCGGGCAGCGGCCCGCGTAGAGGAATATTTTGCTTCGGAAATATCAAAAGTTAATCCCACGTAACGGTAGAACGTCTTGGGCTTCGGGCACGCTACTCCGTACTCTTTAAGGCCCATGCGATGAGCAGGGGCTGGAATGCGAGCCTCGCAAGACGTTTTGTGTCGGAGTTCAAACCAAAGGCATTGCGGCGATGGGTATACTGCGCGATGTTGCCGGGGAAGACGGCAGCAAAGAATGCGGCGGCGATTTTGCCGACCAGTGGACGGCTCTTGCCGCTTGCCAGGACCAGGGCCGAGCCTAATCCAATCTCTGCGAGTCCAGAATAGACGACCGTGTCATCTTTTTGAAGGGGAACCCAATTGGGTACCTGGGCGCGAAATTCCTTTCGGTCGAAAGTGAGATGCCCGATGCCGGCGAAGATCAGGCCGGCGCCCAAGAGCATGCGGGAGATGGTTTTTGTATTATTGTCTTCCATGAGCTGCTTTTAGCTTCATTTATGCAATAATGAGTCCACGTCTTATGCTATAGAACAATTACAGACAAGCTGCACGCCCGCCAGTCCAAAAATAAAAGGCTCACCGAAATGAGCCTTTTACCTGTGCGGGCGATAGGAGTCGAACCTACATGCCTTGCGGCGCTAGATCCTAAGTCTAGTGCGTCTGCCAATTTCGCCACGCCCGCATATTATTCAGGATCAACCGGTTAAAATCGAGAGAATCCAAACTGTTTCCTCCAGGATTTCGTATCGGCCTTTTCCGTGAGGCGTGCAAAAGTAGGGGTTTTTTTTGTAAATTCGTAATGTATGGACATTGAAACAGTAGCAGCAATACCAAAATACAATCTGACAGAGGACCAGGAGAAGAAATTGATCCTGCGGGAATACCGCGCCATGTTGCGTTCGCTGAAGCCCAAGCTCAAGCAGGGCGATAAAGAATTAATTCGTACCGCCTTTGAAATGGCCGCCGATGCGCATAAAACCATGCGCCGTAAAAGCGGAGAACCCTATATCCTGCATCCGCTGGCCGTGGCCCGGATCTGCAGTGAGGAGATAGGGCTCGGGGTTCGTTCGACGATCTGCGCTCTTTTGCACGACACCGTCGAAGACACCGACATTACGCTAGAAGACATCGAGAGAGAGTTCAGCAGCGAGATCGCCCGCATCGTGGACGGTCTGACGAAAATATCGAATGTCGTGGATGTCAATGCGTCAAGACAGGCCGAAAATTTTAAAAAGATCCTCCTCACCCTGACCGACGATCCCCGGGTGATCCTGATCAAGCTTGCGGACCGGCTGCACAACATGCGTACGCTGGACAGCATGAAGCGGGAAAAGCAATTGAAGATAGCTTCCGAAACAGTCTACGTTTACGCTCCGCTGGCCCATCGTATGGGGCTGTATACGATCAAGACGGAACTGGAAGATCTGGCGATGAAGTACCTCGAGCCCGAAGAGTACAGGGAGATCGCCCGCAAGCTGGCCGAGACCAAACGCGAACGATCCCGTTTTATCAACGAATTTATCAAGCCGCTGAAGGACAAGCTGGAAATGGCCGGCGGCTTGAAGTTTGAAATATATGGCCGTCCCAAAAGCATACACTCCATCTGGAACAAGATGCGTAAGAAGGGGGTTGCTTTTGAGGAGGTCTATGATCTTTTTGCGATCCGCGTCATTATCGATACCGTTCCGGAAAAGGAAAAAGAAGAATGCTGGAAGGTCTATTCCATGATCACGGACGAATACAATCCTTCGCCGGAAAGACTACGCGACTGGCTGAGCAATCCCAAGTCCAATGGATACGAAGCGCTGCATACGACGGTGATGGGCCCCCAGGGGAAATGGGTGGAAGTACAGATCCGGTCGAAAAGGATGAACGAGATTGCCGAGAAGGGGCTGGCCGCTCACTGGAAATACAAGGAAGGGACCTCGGACGAAAGCCGTTTTGACAAGTGGTTCCAGCAGATAAGAGAAGTACTCAACACACAGGATACCGATTCCATCGATTTTCTGCAGGACTTCAAGACCTCCTTCCTGGCGGAAGAAATATATATCTATACGCCAAAAGGAGATGTCAAAATGTTGCCGGTTGGCTCTACGGCCCTCGACTTTGCCTTCTCCATCCACAGTGCCATCGGCGTTCAGTGTATCGGCGCAAAGGTCAATCACAAACTGGTGCCGATCAGTCATAAGCTGCGCAGCGGCGACCAGGTCGAGATCATCACGTCCAGCAAGCAAAAACCGAATGAAGACTGGCTGGGCATCGTCGTTACCGCAAAGGCCAAAAGCAAGATTAAGGATGCCCTCAAGGAAGAAAAGAGAAAAATTGCCGACGAGGGAAAATATATTGTTCAGCGCAAACTGGAAAACTTTGGCGCAGGCTTTAACCAGCACAATATCGATGTGCTGACCACTTTTTACAAACTGAATTCCTCGCTGGATTTCTTTTACCAGGTTTCGGTCAAGAATATCGACCTGAAAGAATTGAAAGAATTTCAGCTACTGGGGGACAGGCTGGAGCCGCCTAAACCGCCAAAGCCCGTTATAGAAGCCAGGACCACCCCGGACTCCAATGTCCCGCATGTTCCCAAGAAAGATACGGAGCTGATCATCTTTGGAGAAAGCAGTGACAGGATCGTTTATACCCTCGCCAACTGCTGTAAACCTATCCCGGGTGATGACGTCTTTGGATTCGTTTCTGTCGGCAAGGGGCTGACGATCCATCGAACCAACTGCCCGAATGCCGCCAAACTGATGGCGAACTATGGCCATCGTGTCGTCAAGACAAAGTGGGCAAAGAACAAGGAGATCTCCTTCCTGACTGGTATCAAGCTGGTGGGAATGGATGACGTTGGGGTCGTCAACAAGATCACCAATTTGATTTCCGGAGAACTGAAGTTGAATATCAATGCGATTACGATCGAGGCAAAAGAAGGGTTGTTCGAAGGGAATATAAAGATCTATGTACATGACAAGGAGGAGTTGGAAGAACTGGTTTCCCGACTAAAACAGTTGAGCGGCATCCACCAGGTTACGAGGTACGATACCGAGGCGGCCTGACGGACTCCGGGGTCATCCTGATCCGGCTGACCGCAAAGCTCGCGCCCGGGCGATTCATGCGCCTGGCAGCGCTAAAAAATTTTTGTCTTTTTTTAAAACGCCGACATCACCTATTTTTGCCGCCTCAAAAAGGCCCGGCGGTAGCCCGGAAATAACCAGGCGGGCTTTTCACTATTAAATCTGTATTGAATGGTTGATGTAATCTTAGGCCTCCAGTGGGGCGATGAAGGAAAAGGAAAGATCGTAGATTTTTTTGCTCCCCGCTATGATGTAATAGCTCGTTTCCAGGGCGGCCCCAATGCAGGACATACCTTGTATGTCAATGACAAAAAGATCGTTCTGCATCAGATCCCATCCGGGATCTTCCACGAAAATACCGTCAACCTCATCGGTAATGGCGTCGTTCTCGATCCTGTTACGCTTAGAAAGGAGTGTGAGTCTGTCGCGGCTTTTGGCGTAGACTATCGGAAGAACCTGTACATTTCCCAACGCGCGCATCTTATCCTGCCGACACACCGCGCCCTTGATAAAGCTTCTGAAATGTCAAAGGGACAGGAAAAGATCGGCAGTACGCTAAAAGGTATCGGGCCCGCGTATATGGATAAAACCGGTCGCAACGGACTTCGGGTTGGCGATTTGCTGGATAAAAGTTTTACTACCCAATACATCAGGCTGCGACTCAAGCACCAGAAGCTGCTCGACAGCCTGAACTTCCACGAAGACCTTTCCCAGTGGGAAGAAGAATTCTTCGAAGCGCTGGACTTCCTGCGTTCGTTCAAAATCGTTAACGGCGAATACTTTATCAACGATAAATTGTCTCAGGGTAAAAAAGTACTGGCAGAAGGCGCACAGGGCAGCATGCTCGATGTGGATTTTGGTACTTTCCCCTTCGTGACCTCCTCCAATACAATTTCTGCAGGCGTTTGTACCGGTCTTGGAGTAGCTCCGCAAACGATAAAGGACGTCATCGGTGTCAGCAAAGCTTACTGTACCCGTGTCGGCAGCGGTCCTTTCCCTACAGAACTGGAAGACGCAACCGGCGAAGAGCTGCGTAAGATCGGCAACGAATTCGGCGCAACCACTGGAAGACCCCGTCGCTGCGGATGGATCGACGGGGTAGCCCTGAAATTTGCCTGCATGATAAATGGTGTGACCAAAATTGTCATGACAAAAGCAGACGTTCTCGACGCATTTTCCGAGCTGAAAGTTTGTACTGCCTATAAGGTCAACGGAGAGACGACCCACGAAGTTCCGTTCCAGATGAACCGGGTAAAAATCGAGCCCGTCCTCGAGACACTTCCGGGTTGGAAAACAGATATTACTTCTTTGAAAAAATATGATAACTTGCCAGAGAAGATGAGGGAATATGTGCAGTTTGTCAATAAATACCTGGGAGTGAAAATTGCTTATATTTCTAACGGTCCGGGTCGGGATCAGCTCATAGAAGGCTGATAATCCTGCTTCATATCATACAAAATCGAAGCTCTTATCTGGTAAAAAATTAATTTTAAAAAAATTTGGCGGATTAAAAACTTCGCTGAAAATTTACATAACAATCTTATTGGACATGGCACCAAAATCTGATAAGGAGGGAAAGGGTTCAAAGAAATCCGCGCCTCAGACACCAAAGGAAGACAAGCCTTCACCGAAAGCGAAAAAACCGCTGGAGGATGAAGATGATGATGATATCGACGATGATGATGATACTCCAAAAAAGAAATCAGCGTCAAAAGCGGCATCTCCCAAGAGCAAAAAGGAAGATGACGACGATGATGACGACGACGATATCGAGGACGAAGTAGATGATTGGGACAAAGTAGAAGAAGACGATGATTGGGATCCCGATTTCGATGAATTCGACATCCCGAAGTCAAAGACTAAAAAGAGCACAGGCGGAAATACATCTAAAAAGACAACCAAGAGCGACGATGATGATCTTGGCCTGGATGAAGATTTCAAGGACCTTGATCTTTTTAATGACAGCGGATTCGAAGAAGAAGATGAGGATTTCTAACCACGTTGCTGGCAACGGAGGTACAAGAACCTGCGCATCCTTTCCGATACAAGACTTTCAGTATACGAAGCAGCAAATGTTGACATGGGCCTCCCCATTCAACATTTGTTGTTTTTTGGATAGTCAGACATCCACGCTTCCTGTCTTTTCCACCTCCTCTTACAATTGTCTGCTGGCTGTTGGTGCTGTTGACCAGTTGGAATGTCCGGCAGGTATGGCCATCGATCAGCTGCTTGCTTTTAGCAGCCAACACAAGGACTGGATGTTCGGACACTTTGGCTATGGTCTCGCGAAAGAAACGGAGCCGATAGTCGCAGACGACGCAAGTCTGCAAACCGCGGCTGGCAGCTTCGGCTCAAAACTTTCGCCCGTGCCGGACGGCTCACCTTCAGAGTTGTCCTCTCCATCCAGCGGCCCGGTTCCACGGCCTTCAGCATCGTCCACCGATCTGACTGATCAGATAGGTTTCCCCGATCTATTCTTTTTTATTCCTGAGACCGTGATCGAGCTGGATGCGGCCGAAATCCATATTGCCTCTGTAGGCGATCCTGAGGCAATCTGGCGGGCTATCGCCGGCACTCGCCTGTCAGGGTCTTCCCCGCCTTCTATTTCAGGCTTTACGCCCCGGATCAGCCGGGAGGAATACCTGGAGATCATCGGGCAATTACAGGCTCATATTCTGCGCGGAGATTGCTACGAGATCAATTTCTGCCAGGAGTTTTATAGCCAACAGGTCAGTCTCGATCCATTATCCGTCTGGAACCTGTTGAGCAAGGCTTCTCCTAATCCGTTTTCAACCTTTTACCGGTTGGATCAGCGCTATTTGTTTTGCGCCAGCCCCGAGCGATATCTGAAAAAGGAAGGCGACCGGCTTTTTTCACAACCGATAAAAGGAACGGCGCCTCGTATCCCAGGTGATCCGATTGCCGATGAAGCCAAGGGTAAAGAATTATTTCACAGCGCCAAGAATCGCGCGGAAAACGTGATGGTCGTGGATCTGGTAAGGAACGATCTTTCGAGGATCTGTATTCCCGGCACGGTGGAGGTGACTGAGCTTTTTGGCGTTTATGCGTTTCCGCATGTCTTTCAGATGATCTCCACGATCACGGGCCGGATGCCCGCTGATCTGCCCTGGCCGGAGGCGATTGCCGCAACCTTCCCGATGGGATCGATGACCGGTGCTCCCAAAAAGAAGGTCGTTTCGCTGATCGATCGGTACGAACGTTCCCGCCGCGGTATCTTTTCCGGCGCTGTCGGATATGTGACGCCGTCAGGAGATTTTGATTTCAACGTCGTGATTCGAAGTCTGATGTATAACCAGGAAAATTCATTTCTTTCTTACCAGGTCGGCTCGGGTATTACCTTTTACAGCAATCCCGAAGAAGAATACGAAGAGTGCATGCTAAAGGCGGCGGGTATCCGAAAGGCGCTGCAGAGCTGAATGATGTATCAACATAATAAAGCAAGGCCTCCCATCGGGAGGCCTTGCTGCTATAGACGGTTAATGTAAACGCTCTTAATTACCTGCCAGCGACGCGCTGTCGGATGGGGTCACGCGTTCGTTGCCCATCTGCTGAATCGACTCCTGCAGGATCTGATACTTGTTCGCAACAAAGAGATCCATCTTATCTGCGGGCAGCTTCAGATCATAACTGTTATTACTACTCGCCATCACCTTATCGAAGGCTGGGTTCCACCGCATAAAGGTGGCTGCATCCATCAACGTATACTTGGTGATTACGGAGGAAAGATATTTTCCGGACACGGACACCGTCTTAGAGTCGTTCAGTTCTGCTGCGCTGAGTTTTCGGTTGAAAACATACATATCCGAGCCGGAGAGCTGTTCGGTCGCCTCCTGGCGGGTCAGCGTAGTCACGCTGCCTTGTCCTTCGAAAGTGTATTGTGTGCCGATAAACTTTTTGACATGGTTGCGGGACTCTGTGGGCAGGTAATACTGCAGATCCCAGAAATTGCGGCTTCCGCTGCGGTGGATCGCATGATATACATTCGCGGTGCCGGTGTTATAGGCCGCGATAACCAGCAGCCAGTCGCCCAGTTCATTATAAAGGTCCCGGAGATACAGGGCGGCGGCGCGGGTGCTTTTGTAGTAATTCTTTCTTTCGTCGACCTTTTTGTTCACTTTCAAACCCAGATCGCGGGCTGTCTGCGGCATCAGCTGCCAGGGTCCTTTTGCGCCCACTCTTGAAACCGCGGTTGGTTTCAGGTTGGATTCGATGACCGCCAGGTATTTCAGCTCCTTAGGGAGACCATACTCCGAAAGGACGCCTTCAATAATATTGAAATAGGGTTTTCCATGTATGCGGACATCCTGCAGATCTTCCCAGTTCTCTTTTATGTAATCCTGGATAAAGCTGACTGCTTTGGGATTAAGCCGGACGCCGTTGCTGCTTCCGATAGAGGAAGCAATGAACAGCTCCTGGAAAATGGCATCGGAGGAATTGGAATTGGCAACAGCAGCAGCCAGAGAGGGAGTCATTGTGGCGACTCTGTCTGTATCGGAAGCATGGCCGGTGAAACTCGTGTAAGCCACCGTTTTACCCGATTTTACAGATGAATCCGCCTTGGTAGGGTACATCCATCCAGAACCGATGATGGTGACGCCCAACAATAAAAGCCTTTTGTTGTACATTGTCCAACGTTTTAAGATGGTAAGCCGCCTATATTGGCGTTTACAATCTTCCATAGGTACGGAATACGGGAGATTACTTGCAAGCCATCAACCTCAGAAAAACGGATATAATAAAGTAAATCGCTTCAGATCTCTCAGTCACACAGGGTAGGATTTTCGTAGGACTTTATTGTTGCATCATCTGATGCGAGAATCGAAGCAAAGATA
>JAATGQ010000009.1 GCA_015654595.1 Chitinophagales bacterium
CATCAGCGCTTCAATGCAATAGGTGTCCACTGCGCCCGCAAACCGCTCGCTGGGTGTCTTTACGCCCTTTACGACCGGCAATGCCATGTATTCTTCCGCAAACGTGGCATAAACATCCAGCATCTGACGCGTCTCGGCAATAGCCTCGACAGCCGTCGAATGCGCCGTATGCCCTTCCTGCCACAGGAATTCAGTCGTCCGAAGGAATAACCGCGTCCGCATCTCCCAGCGAACCACATTCGCCCACTGATTGATCAGCAAAGGCAGATCCCGATAACTCCGGATCCAGTCCCGGTAGGTATTCCAGATGATCGTTTCACTGGTTGGACGAACGATCAGTTCTTCTTCCAGTTTGGCTTCAGGATCGACGATTACACCGCCCCCGTCAGGGTCATTTTTCAACCGGTAGTGCGTCACAACTGCACACTCCTTGGCGAAACCCTCTACGTGTGCAGCCTCCTTGCTCAAAAAGCTCTTCGGAATAAACAATGGAAAATACGCATTGACGTGGCCGGTATCCTTGAACATCCGGTCAAGCTGGTCCCGCATCTTCTCCCAAAGCGCAAATCCGTAAGGTTTGATCACCATACAGCCTTTGACCTCCGAATGGTCTGCCAGACCACCCTTGATCACCAAATCATTATACCATTTTGAATAATCCTGTTCCCGGCTTGTAATCTCTTTACTCATAAGTGATGATATGAATACAAATTAATCGGTAATTAATGAGCTTTTAACAATAAATGGCCAATTTTTAATTCCTGGACGCATTATTTAATTGTAACTTTACTTTAACACCAAGGAGCGCAAATTTAATAACTTCGAAGTGAAAATAACTACTTATAATTCATTTGCCATGAAACGCATATATCCCCTGCTAACCATTGTCGCCGTTCTGCTGGGTTTGAGCAGCTGCTCTTCCTCCCGCAATACGCAGTCGACCGACGACATATACTACTCTTCCGGCAAGAGCAGAGCCGCAGCATCGGCAGGCAGCAGCGAAAAAGATGAATATTACAGTACGCCCGACGACAACTACGTCCGGATGAAGGCTGAAGATCCCGACCGCTGGTCCTATTTCGACGACTACAGTGCTTACGATTCTTATTACTATCCAACAGCCAGTGCATCGTATTATGGCGGCTACGGCGTCTATCCGGCCTACGGTTTCGGATATGGTTTCGGCCCCACATTTGGTTTCTGGGACCCTTATTGCTACTGGAACAGCTACTTTATCTGGAACAGCTGGTATAATCCTTATTTCTACAATCCTTACTATGGCGGAGGGGTACTGGTTGCCAGCCACGTTCCTGTCACCAGCGTATATTCCAACCTGCGGCCTTTCAATGCAATGGCTTACCGCAATGGACTCCGCAGCAGCGTTAGCGGAACAACCGGTACTGCCAGGCTCTATCGCCCCGGCATGAATTCGACTACCGCCTACAACAACGGTCTGGTCAGAAATACAAACACCACAACATCGACCCGGACTACCAACACTTACAGACCCGTCAATAACAATAACAACAACTACCGGCCTTTCAACAATAACCCTCAGCCGGTACGGACGTATACGCCAAGCTATAGCCCAAGCCGAACCTTCAGAGGTGGCGGCGGCGGCGGCTTCAGCCGGCCCGGACATTAATCGGCGTCATCCGTACGCCGGTACGCCGTTGGGATGCCATCTGGTGTGCCAGCTGGTCTACGACCTTCCACCCGACTCATATCAGCCGTCAAAAGCAATCGCTAACCTACAACACCAATCATGAATAAGTTCCTTTTACTTATAGGGCTATTTGTGTGCCTGCACGTCAAAGCCCAGCTTCCGGAAGACGCCCTCCGCAACGCCTGGATCTTCCCCAGCGGTACCGCCCGCGAACAAGCCATCGGCGGAGCCATGGGCTCGATTGGCGGTGATATTTCTTCCAACTTTGTAAACCCCGCCGGTCTCGGCCTTTATAAAACCAGCGAATTCGTGCTTACCCCCGGCTGGAGTGTATTCCAAAACAAAAGCTCCTACCTGGGTACCAGTCAGACCGCTCCCAACGCCAATAATTTCAACCTTGGCGCCAGCGGCTTTGTCTTCAGCTATCCGGGACGTAATCCCGGCGTATACAACGCCTTTTCGATTGCCGTCAACCGGACAGGATCCTTTGATCACCAGATCAATTACCAGGGTACCAATACCTACAGCTCCATGTCCGAAGCCTTTGCCGAAGAATTCAGTAACTCCGGGCTTACTATCAATGACGCCATCTTCAGCCCCAATGTGACCTATGGGACCCGTATGGCGCTCTATACCTCGCTGATCGACACCGCCACGATAAATGGCACCCTCCAGGTGGTCGGCCAGCCCCAGAAAGCGGGCATCCTGCTGCAGCAAAACCATCTGCGGACCTCCGGCGGCAGTACAGAGATCGCGCTCTCCCTGGCCACCAGCCAGTACGATAAATGGTATATCGGGGCGGGTCTTGGTATCCCGATCGTCAGCTATACAAGAGAGCAGACCTATACCGAGACGGATGTCAGCGGCAACACCAACAACGATTTTGCATCCTTTACCTATCACCAGGTCTATACCTCCAAAGGCGTCGGCATCAATGCCAAGATAGGCGCCATCTTCCGCCCCAACAACAACTGGCGGTTCGGCGCAGCCATCCATACGCCAAGCGCGATCGGCCTGACCGATCGCATCGAAGCCTCGATGATTACGCATACGGAAAACTATACCCCTCTCAAGACGGTATCGATCAATGCGGATTCTCTTGATCAGCTGACCGGCAACATCGGCCCCCGGCCCAACACCGTCAGATATAACCTCTAAACGCCCTGGCATTTCCTGCTCAG
>JAATGQ010000004.1 GCA_015654595.1 Chitinophagales bacterium
CTGAACCGCAAGGCTGCCTTCAGCAGCGCTGTCCAGCACGATCTGACGACCGTCTGCCAACGTCAGAACAGCCTTGTTACCTGCTGGCACGATCGACGCAGGCTTTGCGTTTACAATAGAAGTTGAAGGAGAAACAGGACGATAAAACAAATGCAGCCCAAAGACGAGCAACAGACAGGCCGCAGCAGGAATAAGACAGGTAAGGGAAATACGACGCCCACTCCACCGCTGATCGGCCGTAAGTCCAGACTGCCGCTGATCGGCAGCCAATGCAGACCTTTGCTCATCGGTAACAGCCGCTCCGCCGCCCAGGTCGACCCTTTCCAGGATTCCGGAATAGATCGCTTGGGTATCAACGACTTCGGCAGCAGCGAAAGGGAAATCCCTGTCTACCCACTCCCGCAGCAGCCGGTCCAATTCCAGGCGGTTCTCTTTAAGAGAAGCCAACTCCCGAAAAAGCTTCAGCTCCTCAGGAGTCATCGAATCATCCAGGTATTTGTAGAATAATTCTTTCAGTGTCATGGCAGGGGCATCGTTATGTCCTTTCCTTAAATGACAGAAGAAAGAAAGACAGGGAGGCATCGATTCCTGCTTTTTTTCAAAAAAAACGGGCTGCACAGCCTAAATAGAGCAGCAGCAAGCCCATCGTATGGTGCTGTTCGAGGTAGGAGCGGATAAAATGAAGCGCCCGCGTAATATGACTCTTAACCGTCAGCGGCGACAATTCCATTTGCCTGGCAATCTCGGCATGACTCATTCCTCCCATCCGGCTTAGCAAAAAGCTTCGGTTCAGCTGCGGCGGCAGCCGGTTGACGGCATCCCTCAATACCTGCTGCAACTCCTTGATCTCCATCAATTCATCGGGACCTGCATCGCTGTCGCCAAAATACTGAAGCAGATATTCTTCGTTGGAGGGGTCAAGCACTTTTTTCTGGAGGTGGTTCCGAAGCAGGTTCATCGCGACAGTATGCAGAAAAGCGCGGAAATTATGCACCGACGCCAGACGCTCGCGGCGGGTCCAGAGACGGGCGAAGATCTCCTGGGTGAGGTCTTTTGCCTGCTCGGGTTCCTTTGTGACCTTGATACAAAGGGTATATACCTGGTTGGAAAAAGCATCAAACAACCGCCGGAAGGCAATTGGGTCGCCTTGAGAGACGCGCAGCAGCAGATGGGTTTCGGTATCGAAATTTTCCGTTGGCAAGTAATCTTGGTTTGAAAGCAATTCTCACACAAGATAATAAATTTCGCAAGACCGTCGATAATAATTGTCAAATGTACACCTATTAACAAACCGCTGCCCCGCCGGCGGGGTTATCAATCAGCGGGTACGGGATCACTCGCTTATCTCATAGCTATACCTCGATGCTGCCTGCTCCGCCTGTATCTTTACGGAAGCGGGGCTATTTCCATATTCATCGAATATGACCACCTCATTCTGCCCCTTGTTCAACCAGCATTCGGGAATATAAAGGCCGTCGATCGGAATAACCTCCGGATAACGGCCCAGGTTATGGCCATTGACCCAGACAAAACCATGGCTAAGTCCTTCAAAGGTCACTCGCCACATCGGCTGGACATTCGCTGGCGTTTTGTCGCAAGAAAAATAATTGCGGTAAAAGACCGGTGTTCCGATCGCCTCACCCTTTGCCGGGGTGCGGATTGGGGCGACGCTTTCATCAAAAGAACCAGGGCCGCCCTTTTGCCGCCAGCCAGCCAGTTCCTGGTCATTTCCATAGATGGCCTTGATCCTTCCCCCGAGACCACCCCGGCCGTCTTTATTTTCCACAAAAACATCGATATCGCTGCTGTCCCTTTTGACACCCGCAGGGAATTTTACAGAAAACAGTTTACCCCAGCCCCGCTGCTCTCCCACCCGCTGTCCGTTGATATAGACGACAGCATTGTCATCCACATTGCTGAACACAATGGAAGTAGGAACCGTCTTTGCCGTCGCCAGCGAGACATGAAACCAGCCATATCCTTTCTTTCCGTCAAATGCATCGGCGCCAGCCCGGTAATCCAATGCCGCCGTAAAAGCAGCAGGGATATGCGCTGAATCAGTAGAAGACAGGAACTTCCAATGCGTGAGTAAAGGAATAGCGCCCTTATGTAAAGTTACTGCACCTTCCAGCCCCTTCTCATCGACATCCAGCTTTCCTATATAACTGACCAGCTTATCCCGGCCATCGTGGGTAGAGAATACCGCTAAAGAATGAGTGCCCTTCGGACCTTTAAAGGAAAGACCGTCTTTCCCTCCTTCACCCGCCTTCTTTCCATCCAGGAACACAATATACCGCCCATGTCCTTTGCTGATATCCAGGCTATACCAATCATCCGCAGGCAGATGCACCGTCGTTCTATACCAGGCATAAGCGCTGGTATCCCCGTCAGCTCCCATCTGCTGCGGCATTTTACCTGTCAGCCAGGAATGGTCATCATAATTCTTTGCCGCCGGCCCTGCTCCATCCCGAGCCAGCCATTCCCCGGCAAGATCAAGATGATCGATCCGGCCTTTACCAAGCTCCGGGCCATTATTCAATTTCTTTTCCCCGCTGTCATCGTAGATCCAGGCATACTCAGAACGCGGCGCTGCAGGATACCAGGGCCGTTCGCACGAAAGCTGGTATAAGCCGTCATGTTTTCCTATGGCGCCGATATATTCCGGGCCCACAACCACGCAGGCTATTCCATTTTCATTGATAAACCAGGTACGATCCGCCTGTACCGCGTCGACAGCCACCACACGGATCAACCCGGCGCCCATGCGAAAGCTATACACATTCGGTTCTTCACCCGAGAAACTTAGCTGCAAGACAAGTTTCTTATCCGTCGTCTCAAAAGCAGCCGCCCCCTTCTCTATCGTCACCTGCCCATTAACGTTAAAAAGGATATTGCCGTAACTCCCCGGCTTTCCATAAGTCACTATCGTCGTCGTATGCTCCGTCTTTTGAATACCCAATATCCTGGTGACCGCCCAGTCAATGGCTACGTCGGGAGTCAGCGAAAACCGGTGTACCAACGGCAGGATCTCCATTGGATCCAGTACCAGCTGGCCAGCCGAAGGATAGGACTTACCGCCGATATTGACATAAGCGATCTTGGATTCTTCCGAACTGTTGTTATCCAGCGATACGATATCCCCTTTATTGCTGGTTCGGCCTGTAATGGACAAATCACTTTCCGGCGCAATATCATCGAATTCAGGCGTCGCATTGCTGTTTTCCAATATATCCGCAAAACTCTGCGCAAACAGCGCGTTGCGTTTGAACTGGTAATACATCGGCCGTAAATCTCCCGTCTGTCCAACAGCAGCGCCGTAATCATAGGAAGCCGCGTCCTCGTCGTTATTGGTATAGCCAAAATTAGAACCGCCATACGCCATATACACATTATACCCGTTGCCGCCACGGGTAATGATCTTCCAGGCCCTCCGTCCAAACACATCCGACTCCTGCTGCCCCGACCCGTATTTGTCAAACCAAACGCTCCAGAACTCTGTCGACATCCACGGGCTCGGCCGCTTTGGATTGAACAGATCCTTCGTATTTCCTGCCGGATCGTGATCGTGATGCATACCGCTAAAGAAATAGGGTACCTCTATCCCAAGCCGGAGCGCGGTTTGTTGTAAATGTCTAAAATATTCATTGGGCAGATTGGTCCCCCAGGATGCCGGATGTTCGTTCTCCAATTGTACCAATATGACCGATCCCCCTTTGTGGATCTGATTCTGTGCAATGATCGGCATCAGCTTGTCAAAGAAGCGATCCATATATTTCATAAAAGTGGTATCCGGAGTGCGGACCACCATGTCTTTCTTGAAGCGAAGCCAGTGCGGATATCCGCCAAAGTCCCATTCTGCGCAGTAATAAGGTCCGACACGGGCTATACAATACATCCCCAGCTCTTTTACCAGCTTCAAAAAAGCGTCCAGGTCATGATCGCCGGAGAATTCAAATTTCCCTTCCACAGGCTCATGAAAATTCCAGAACGTGTAGATCTCCACACAATTGAAACCGCCCCTCTTCAACCGTAAAAGCCGGTCCTTCCATTGCGCACGCGGCATACGAGCATATTCCAGCCCTGCCGATACGATGAAGGTTCGCTTGCCATTGATCGTAAATCCATGGGAGTCGATGTCGATAGACGATTTCGAAACAGGCTGCCCCGAAAACATGTGGTCATTCGACTGCGCCCTTGCGGCGGAAGTCAACCAGCAGCAAAAAGCTAAAAAAACAAGAAATCTATTCATCATGCTATAGATAGAGGGCCGTGCAGCGGTCTCCCGCACACGGCCCTGGTTTATATGCGAACTACTACACGAGAGACGCCTTAATAGCCTGGATTCTGAACCAGTTTGTAATTGACATCCAAGGCATCCTGTGGAACAGGCATCCAATAATTCTGGGGATAAAATATCCGATTCAGAACCTTAACCAGGGTATAGGTAAGATTTCCGTTCTGCCCCGTGACCTGCATACCATGGGCAGCGGTATTCATCACACCAGTTGAACCGTCGGCGATCATCCAGCGCCGGATATCCCACCAGCGTTTGTCTTCAAACGCGAACTCCACGCGACGTTCATTGCGGATCTCGTCTCTCATATCGGCCTGGCTGAGTCCTGCCGCCAGGTCAGCAATACCAGCCCTCTCTCTTATTTTGTTGACGGCATCGTATACCGTCGCATCGGGGCCAACGGCTTCATTCTGCGCTTCCGCGTAACTTAACAAAACTTCTGCATACCGGAAGACCTTATAATTCTCCCCACCCGGAGAAGTCGCCCGGCTTGCCTGCCCGTTAATGCTTTCATCAATCGTTCTGCGAATATAATATCCTGTATTCGTAATATCACTGGTAGAACCAAGATCGATCTGATTATTGCCCCCCATCCGGGTAAAAATGGTATCGCCCTGCCAGGGCGCGCCGTCAAACACGATCGATTGATAAAATCGCGGCTCACGGTTCAGATAAGGATGAGTAGGATCATAACCGGAACCTGCATCGGTAATCCGTTTGCCATTGGCCATGTAATAGCAATCCACCAGCTCCTGCGTAGGATCGGCACTCGCCCAGGATTGCTCCGAACCATCGACTATACAAGGACCCCAGAATCCTTCCCGCTGCCCGCCATGGGTAACTGACAAATATTCTTTGGAGAAGATATCTTCTACGTTGTCGTTATAGGCCTGAAGCCACATCGTATTGTAGTCCGGGAACAGACTGTATACATTCAGATCCATGACGGCCTTGAAATCAGCTGCAGCCGTCGCCCAGCGTCCGGCGTCGGCAGAAGCAAACGCTACCATATGCTGCGGGTCACTGCCGGCAGGTGGTTGACCCGAGTTAGCCAGTGGACTGGCTGCAAAGAGCGCACACCAGGCTTTCAGCGTCAAAGCCGAGCCCTTTGTTGGTCTGCCCGAGCCTTTGGCAACCGTCAGCGGCAGCACGCTGGCTGCGGAGTCGCACTGTGCTACGATAAAGTTGTAGGTCTCTTCAAACGAAGCTCTCGGGTAAAGGATCGAATCTCCCGTCTGGTTGTTCAGCGGCACGTTTATGATCGGAACGCCGCCATAAGTTGCCCAAAGCGAAGAATAGAAATAGGCCTTGAGAAACTGCGCTTCTGCTATCCGTTCATTCATCCAGTCGGAAGGGAAATTGGCAGCATTGGCCCGAACCTTTGTCAGGAAAAGATTGCATTTCCGGATATATTGATAGTTTGCCGTCCAGCCAAACAGATTGGCCGGGTTACCAGGAACGCTGTTTGGCGACAAGGCTCCCGCTTCCAACGTGCTTTGGGCATCAAACCAGGATGCGCCGCACATCACGTTGTCAGAGAATTCCTCCAGCGACTGGTACGTATTGTTCATGTCATATTCCTGGTTATAAATATCATTCAGGAAGAGATCGGCATTGGTAGAATTTTGCCAGACGGTAGCATCCGAAACTTCCCCACCCGGGGTGACTTCCAGGAAATGCTTGCTGCAGGATGCCAATCCCAGTGCAAGCCAGCAGATGACGAATGTTTTGCTATAT
Source organism: Chitinophagales bacterium (assembly GCA_015654595.1). Classification (GTDB taxonomy): domain Bacteria; phylum Bacteroidota; class Bacteroidia; order Chitinophagales; family Chitinophagaceae; genus Puia. The sequence goes on from JAATGQ010000004.1 coordinate 6,032, forward strand.
AAATTCATGACAGTAATGCTTTGTGTTAAAAGGTGATATTGGCGCCAAAGGACCATACGCGCTGCTGGTAATAAGTCGTGTACTGGCCGTTTACATTTTCAGGGTCTATGGTTTCCTTGATCTTGGGTGTCCAGGTCCATACATTCTGACCGGAGATATAAAACCGTGCGCTATGAATATGCATTCTCTTTATCGCGTTATCCGGCAACGTATACCCCAGTTCCAGGTTTTTCAACCGGACATAACGTGTATCCCGGAGCCACCAGGAAGAAAACTGCGTATTGTTATCCGTAGGCGTACCGGTCAACCTTGGATACAGGGCATTCTGGTGTTCCGGTGTCCAATGATCTTTGTATTCCAGTTCGGTAGCGGAACCGGAAGAATAGAAAGGCCATACGATAGAGCTATACAAGCTCGTGCTGGAGATGCCTGCTCCCTGGAACAGCAGATCGAGGTCGAACCCTTTATAGCTGAGTCTTGGTTCCAGGCTATAGATCAGACCAGGAGTGCTGGGATTACCAATCCGGGTCTCGTCATAGCTATCGATTACGCCATCGGATTTTGCGCCATTCGGACCGCCCACGTCCGCATATTTGAGATCACCGGGATGAACAGGTCCCCAGGTAGGTACGGGAAGGCCAGGTTTCAGATTGCCGCTGGCATCGAAATCATTTGCCGTGTAATAACCGGTTGCCTTTAACCCGAACTGAGTATTAAAAGGTCTGCCGGTACGACGACGGTTTGGATTGTTGTAAGTTGCTGCTGTTTCAAAGTCTTGCAGCACTTTGTTCCTGGCATAGGTAAATGTTCCTGTCACATTCAGATTCCAGTCCTTTGAAAACCGATGGTTTCCTCTGACGGTGGCCTCAAAGCCATGGTTGCTCATTACACCTGCATTAACATCCGGCAGACCGATACCATATTCATCGGAAACTGTTGTCTTTGGCTTAACCAGCATATTGCTGCGCATCTCGTGAAAATAGTCCAGTTCAACACTCAGCGCACTATGCAGGAAAGCAGCTTCGAGGCCAACATCTGTTTTCTTCGCCTTTTCCCAGGTAATATCAGGATTCGCCTGGCTCAGCTCATAAAGACCGGAAGTGGCCCCACCCAGGACGGCCGAATTTCCGTAAAGAGAATAAGCAGAGAGATATTGAAAGGCCTGTCCGGCAAGCATGCCAGACTCACCCCAGGACCCTCTTAATTTCAACAGATCGACCCAGGGCAGCGCATTTTCAATAAATGATTCTTTGGAAAGCACCCAACCTGCTGAGAAGGCAGGGAAATAACCAAACTTCTTGCCAGGCGCAAAATAGTAGTTACCGTCATAGCGGCCGGTTGCTTCCAGCAAATATTTGTTGTCGTAAGCATAAGCTGCCCGATACACGTAACCAATCTGGGTAGCCTTGGAATTGTAGCCCCCATTGGACAAGTCCGAGGGATCGGCGCCGCCATAATTAAGACCAGGCAGATCCAGGCTATAATTGATCCTTCCGGCGCTAAACGTAGAATAAAGCTGTTCCCGGCCCTCGGCCACCGCCAACGCCGTGATGCTATGCTTGCCAAATACGTCATGATAATTCAGGTAAGCCTGGTAAGTAAACGCCTGATTCTGGTCATATTCCTGATTGTAGGTAGGCTGTGTGTTGTCCTGCTGTCCTTTGTTATACACGTAGGGATGTACCGTTGTGTCAACATTATAAAAGACCGGTCCGGTTTTCCATACGGTCGTATAGTTCTTGGTCGGATCATAAGCAACGACTCCCTTTATGCTCAGCCCATGAATAAAAGGCAGCTGTTGCTCAATGGATAGCTGCATCTGCATCGCATTTCCCTGGTTGACCTGCTGTCCGCTGTGAAAGATCTCCCCGACAAGCGACTGCCCGATATAGCTCCCCCACAACCCATTACTATAATAGACAGCAGAAGTCGGCGGTGTACGAAAAGCCTGTCCCAACATAAAGGCCGCAGTATAAGTAGGATAATACCCATCCGCTTCCCAACCCAGGATACTGACGCTGACTTCTGTCGTATTAGTCACTTTTGCCTGCAGATTGAACGAGCCATTGAATTTTTTCAGATAGTCTGTCGACCACATGCCGCCCTGATACATGTATCCGCCGCTGGCGAAGTACTTTATCCGCTCGCTACCTCCAGAGATGGTAAAATTGTGATAGGTCAGTAAGGAATTGCTGCGGATAACATCTTTGAGTGGCTGGGAATTGGGGTGACCATCCGGATCTGACCCGTCTTTGAACTTTTGGATATCATAAGCAGAATAGGCTGCAGGATTGCCGTCATTGGCATTTGCTTCATTCCGCATTTGTGCATACTGATAAGAATTTACCATTTTAGGAAGCTTCGTAGGCGCCTGCGCAGCGACATATCCATTATAGGTAATAGTGGGTATGCCGGAAGCGCCTTTCTTTGTCGTCACCAGGATAACCCCGTTAGCGCCTGCGACGCCATAAGGCGCAATTGCTGCAGCGTCTTTCAACACGGTGATGGTTTGAACGCTGTTGGGATCGATTTGCGAAAACGATCTGGGTATGCCATCCACGATGATCAACGGACTGGTATTGCCTGTTGTAGATACTCCCCTGATAAAAATCCCTGCGCCATCGAATCCCGGCTCGCCGCCCGCCTGTGTAGCGATAACGCCGGCAACGCGTCCGACAAGACTGTTGGTAAGATCCGGAATGGGTTTATTGACTACGTCTTTTTCATTAAGCGTCGAGATGGCAGCCGTTACCACCTGTTTCCGCTGTGTGCCATAACCAACCACGACTACATCGCCCAAAGCCGCTGCGTGCGTCAGCAGGCTCACGATCACTTCTGTCTTGTCTCCAACGGGCAGTATCTGGCCCTCGTAGCCGATAATAGAAAAATGCAGTACATCGCCGTTTTTCACCTGGAGTTGAAACTCTCCATTGTTGTCGGTAATGGCGCCGGTCGTCGTATTGTTTATTCTTACGGAGACACCTGCCAAAGGCTTACCCGCAGAATCGACGACCCTGCCATGGACGGGATGTACCGGGTCGGGTGCGGCAGCAGAGGCTCCGTTATCTTTTGATTGGATAAGGACGGTCTTGTCCTTGATCGTGTAAGTTAAGGGCTGATCTTTGAAACACAGATCCAGCGCCTCTTGTATCGTAGCGTCTTTCACCTGGAATGTCACCGGTTTTGCCTTGTCCAGCGTTCCGTAGGTGTAAAAAAAGGCATATCCGCTTTGCTTCTTTAAATCATGCAGCACTCTTTCCAGAGGCGCATTCTTTACTGAATAAGTGATGCCATTGCCGCCTGATGAGGCCATAGACGGCAAACAATAAAATAGCAGACAAAGGAATAGCAGTCCTATCCGTTGCATACATCGGAGAGTTTTGGTTAAATAAAATGATTAAAAGGAAGGTAAGGTGTGGGTGGTGTCCCTATCGCGATTTTATGATCAGTTTGTTTCCGGACAACTTATAATCGACTCCTGTTCCGCCAAGCAATTCCAACACTTCAGACAACATCAGGTTGCGTTGTATATCTCCTCCAAATTTCTGTGTGGGTTTAGCGCCTTCGTACGTTACGGAAATATCATACCATCGGGCGATCTGCCGCATAACGGTAGATACGTCATCGTGTTCGAAGTGGAAAAAGCCTGACATCCATGCTGTGGCCGCATCGGTATCGACCTTCCTTATCTGTCCTTCGCTGTACTGGTCGCCGGGCTTCAACACATAGCGGTCATTGATCTGAACGCAGCCCTCTACAAGCGTGGTCTTTATACCAGGCTCATCGGGATAGGCATTTATATTGAAGCGCGTACCAATGTCACGTATCTCATCGTCGCCGGCTTTTACTACAAAGGGATGCTGAGCGTCATGGACAACATCAAAATAGACTTCGCCCTTGATGGTCACCTGCCGCTGGCCTTTCCCAAAGACGGTCGGAAAAGAAATAGAAGAGCTGGCATTCAGATAAACAACCGTCCCATCGCTCAACACCAATTTTTGCTGTCTGCCCGCCGGAGTCGAAAGCGTGGCATACGCCGGCTCGACGCCATTCGTTTTGCCATCATGCGCGCTGCTTGTGGCGGAAGACAACACAACGTCCTTCACCTGCACCGCCTCGGATGATTTTGTAAAACCATCGGCGAGCAAACCGTTGTGCGCCGTATCCAATATGATAGTTTGTCCATTGGACAGGGAAAGTACCGCCCCCTGATGACCGGGTTTCCGGTCATTAGCTCCGCCAATCTTTTCTGCTACCAGCATCTTTTTATTCTGCTGCTGGCTGATATAATACAGACTGCTGCCAAGGATTAAAAGAACAACGGCTGCCGCAGCTGCGCGGAGCCAGATAACACGACTGCGACGCTTCTGCCTTATTCCTTCGTCCGCTACGCCTTCTTCACCCCTCGCCAGGATCTCGTCAAAAATTCGTCGAGAAGAAGAAGCTGAAAGCCGAGTGAACAGCTCATCTGGTATATCGGCTGGAGATATCGGATCCTGTAGTCTGGATAAAGTATCGATAGATTCACTGTACAGCAAAGCAAACAATTCCGCACGCTCTTCCGGCGTAGCGGTTTTTTGCAAATACTTTCTGAAAAGCCAAACGATTCTTTCTTTATCCATATATAAAGTACACTACCGTATATATAGACTCAGGTAGTTGAAGGGGATTATTAGTCTTTATAAAAAAAACTTAAAAAAGATAAAAATAGAGATACCAGGGAAGAGATAATTCGGGTATTCCGCTTGAGAAACGCCCTTACAGCATTCAATGCGATGGTCAGATGAGCGCTGACGGTCGCGGGCGCGATGCCCAGTGATTCGGCGATGGCGGCCCTGTCGTAGCCTTGCAGCCTCGATAGTTCAAATATTTTTCTTTGCTGGGGACTCAGTCTGCCAAGAGCAGTTTGCAAAACAAGCTCCATGTCCTTTGTATAAACGTCCTGCTGCTCGTAAGGCTCTGTTGTGTTATTGACGTCCCGAAAAGCCCTTTCTCTTTTCTTTCGGACAACCTCTCTTTTCAGGGCCGTCAGTGCGCAATTCTTTGTGATCGTATATAACCAGGCGCTAAAATCTGTAATTTCTTTTAGCTTCTCCCCTGCCTTCCAGACCCTCAAAAAAACTTCCAGCACCACTTCTTCGGCCTCGACAGCGTCCTCTGTATAGGCGAGCGCAACGGTATAAACATTGTCTTTGCACAATGCAAACAACCGCTCGAATGCTTTTTGATCCTTCCGGGCAATCGCCAAAAGCCAGCTTTGGTCAAATTCAATTGCTTTCATGCAACGGGGAGCCTCTTAAAAAAATAAATTCAAATTTAGAGAAAAACAGTTATCCCCCAAATTTAATCAAACATCCCGTTGTTCCGAAGCGCGGTGCTTTTTGCAGTATGCCTTTATCCTCAGCGTCTTCTGAGGCGTATATATTTTAGCAGAAGAAAAATAATGCCGGCAAACAGCCCAACGGCTCCGCCCAGGTACGTAAAATCATGGATGGTTCCTGCAGTAATAAAGGCGGCCTTGTCGGCAACATTGGATGGCACCCGTAGATTATCCTTCGTTTTAACAACGGTATCATGGCCATAATAATAACCGATACCGCCAAAGATCATCGTAATCCCTATCAGCACGCCAAACGCCTGTACCGCCGACTGGAACATACTGTCCGCATTGCGATAGATCAGCGCAAACAATCCCAGCACCACTCCAATGCCGGCACCCATCCACCAGCTGCCTTTGACGCCGACCAATACCACAGCGCTCCGCGGCTGCGTCATGTGCTGCGCGGCGCCCGAGTCTGCCAGATTGAACTGGATGAACTTGAACTTCGTATAATATTCGGGGCTGATGGTATAAGTCACCTGGTCATGGCCAACGCCATAGAGTGTCGCAATGACGGTTGCCACCAGGACGACCAAAAAGAACATAACGAATTTCCGCATAGTTAAGTTGTTAATGCCGTCGGCACTTCCCTTTAAAGTTATCGAATTTTGTTAACAAGCGTTCATGCAGCCGCGAGGGTATTTTAAAAAAGGCTGGTTTTAAAAGGCAAGCGGTAGAAAACCGTCTGGCCTTTTTCATCACGGAAACAGGAATAAACTTGACACTTCACCATTTTGCGCAAAATCTTATGTCTAACTTGCATACAGATAAATAAAAGCAGAATGGTCAAATATCCTGCGCTTCCCGTTTCCCGTAAAGCGGAGATCGTGATACAGTTCATAAAGGCGGTGGATGATCACCTGAACGACTTTTTAGCGGGACGTGTCGATAAAATGTATGAGCTAAAGGAAATTGCCGCCATCGTCTGTCTTCATCCTGTGCATCTGAGCAAAGTGATAAAAGAAGAAACGGGCCATCATGCCTGTTACTTTTATGAACAACGGATTTTGGTAGAGGCGAAGAGGCTGCTGGCGGACCCGAACCTCACGATAAAGGAGATTGCGCATAGGTTGGACTACGATGTATCCAATTTTACCAAATTCTTTAAAAGATTCATGACGATAACACCATCGGCATACAGAAAATCAATTGAAAAAGATGAATAGCAAAACGATTATTATTGGAGCGGATACCGCGAACCCATTGACAGTAAACAGGCCAGGCTATGGAACCATGCGGCTTACAGGCGATGATTTTTATGGCGAACCTCATGACAGGAATGGAGCAATTGCCGTATTACGAAAAGCCGTGGAGCTGGGTGTTAATTTTTTCGACACCGCCGACTTTTATGGGCCTGGGGTGACCAACAGACTTTTAGCCGAAGCATTATATCCCTATCCTGCCGACCTTGTGATCGCCACAAAAGTTGGTTCAAAGCGGGGGACAGACAAAAGCTGGCAGCCCTACGACAGGCCGGAAGATCTAAGAAAAAGTGTCGAGAACAACCTGAAAGAGTTAAAACTGGAACAGCTGCCGCTGGTGCATTACGGCAAGTCTGAGAGATCGCCGGCTGATTACGAGGAAGGGTTTGCAACTATGCTGGAAATGCAGAAGGAAGGCAAAATACTTCATCTGGGGCTTAGTAATGCGAGTGCCGCCAAATTCAATCTGGCTGTCAGCATGGGGAAAATTGCCACGGTAGAGAACTTATACAGCTATGCGCAGCGGGTCACCGATCCCCAAAGCCCGTATGGCTTTCAGGGAGGAGAAGTCCTCCAGCTGTGTGAAGAACGGCAGATTGTATTTATTCCTTTTTTCTCTTTGCAAACCTCGCTGCCTTCCGGTCAGAACAAAATAGAAGAGGCGGCCCGCGCCAAAGGCGTATCGCCAGCCCAGTTAAATATTGCCTGGCTGCTGCATCGCTCTGCTTTTATTCTGCCTATCCCCGGCACCACGTCCATCCGGCATTTGGAGGAGAATGTAAAGGCGTCCGATATCTCGTTATCAGAAGAAGAATTGACGTTTTTAGGCTAGTTCGAAAAGGCCAGTGGAGCGATACTGTCTGGCCTTTTCTCTCACCGTCTCGATTCCGCCCGGAATGTCTGCGCGGTCGTACCTGCCCCACGACGAAAAAAGCGTGAGAAATAGGCTGGGTCCTCATAGCCCAGTTCCGTAGCAATCTCTTTTACCGTTAGCTCGCTGTGATACAGCAGCCGTTTGGCTTCCATCAGGATCTCCTGTTTGATCCAATGACTACAGGCAAGGCCTGTCTCCGCCTTGATCGCTTCATTCAGATAGGCCGCCGATACATTCAGCCGGGCGGCATAACCCGAGGGGCTCTTTATAGTGCGGATATTCGCCGATAATAAAACCCTGAACTGCCTGCACAATTCCGCAGGCCTCGACAGCACTTTATTGACAGGGCCCGCATCGTCATAGATATCCGCCGCCAGCCAGAGAAAGGACTGCACAAGAGAATGGATCACCGGTGCATAAAGCCGGCCCTCGCTTCGGGCAGCGTATCGGCTTTCCGCCAGGCTTAGCAGCTGGCTGCATTCTTTCATCACGGCGGGGCTCAGTAGACGCGGCGTCTGCATCTCCAATCGTCCTTCGAATATATTCCGGCACCCGTTCGGCATCAGCGATTGATCGACGGCAACAAACCAGCCTTCCACCTGCCGGGGCCGGATATGATAATGCAGTTGTCCGGGAAAGACGTAAAAAAGTTGTCCGGCTTCCATTTGGATAGTCTTCCAGTCCACCATCAACTCACCCGAACCTGCACTTAACAGCAGGAATATATAATGGTCGTCCCGATGCGCGCCGAGATCACGGGCCTTTTTCTCAAAAGAATCGCTCCGCTGGAAAGGCTTGACCTGTACTCCTAAACTTGTCTTATCACTAAGATGATCCAACAGAAATTTACTCATCCCTATAAATGTAGCAGTTTATCGGCATTGCCGTGTGCGATCTGCTCGATCTGCGCTTCCGGAAGCTCGATATTCCGCAGGAATTCAATTCCCATTTCATGGGTGCTAAAAGGATAATCCACCGAAAACAAAACATTGTCGATACCAAACGTCTCCAGGGCTATACGCAGGGGCGGCTGGGTAAAAAGACCGCTGGTAGTGATGAATACCTGCTGTTGGAATGTCTCTATCAGCGTTCGTTGGTTTGCGCCGCCATTTCCCGGGGCAAACGCCCGGTTCGACCGTGCCATCATCATCGGCAGCATCTCGCCCATATGACCTATAATGATCCGAAGTCCGGGGTACTGATCAAAAACGCCGGCAAGGAACAATCTCAACACGTGTATCGCTGTTTCCGAATGCCATCCCCAGCCATAACAGGCCAATGACTCCACAAGACCCGGATGACCTGCCAGATCGCTATAATAGGCGTCAGCCACCGCTTTTGGCGGCATGCCCGGATGGATATAGACCGGTACGCCAAGTTTCTCTGCGCGCTGCAACAAGGGAGCGAAGTCAGGGTGATCGAGGAACCGATCCTGCGAGAGACCGCGGATCATAGCTCCGCGAAAGCCGTAGCGGCTCACCGCCCTTTCCAATTCATCCGCCGCCGCCTGTGGAGCAGTCATGGGAAGATGCGCAAACGCAGCAAAACGGTCCGGGCGCCCCGCGATCCTCTCCGCAATGAGGTCGTTATACCGTTGCGCAAACGCCGGCCCTGCTTCCGGACTTAAAAGCTGCGCTCCGGCGCTGTCCACGGAAAGCACTTCCATGCTGATACCGTTGGCATCCATCGAACGCAGCCTGTCCCCGGTAATGTCTGCCAGCTTCGGCGCCAGCCTTTGTATAGCAGGGGAAAGATTGGGACGAAGTTCCGCAGGCAGCTGCTCGACCATCTCTGGCAGGGCAATATGTTCTTCAAGAGCCACAATACGCATATGATCTTTTTTATTACAAAGGAACGCAGCCGCAAACGACAAGCCAATGGCAAAAGCGCGGTACGGACTGGACAATACGGGGTAGTCTGCGGCGCCCCGGTTCGCACCCGGCTCCGCCCGGCGGGTCATTTTTCCGCGCCAGGCAGTTCGACATTTCGTCATTTTTTGAACTTTTGACGAAAAACTTTTACTTTTGTGTCATGTCTCCCATCTCTCCACAAGACGATCAGGCCGAAATCCTGCAGGCAGTTCTTCGTCTCTACCGCCAGTTCGGTCCAGACAAAGTATCGATGGACGATATTGCCAAAGCCACCGGGCGTAGCCGGACCTCGCTTTATTATTATTATAAGACCCGCGACGAAGTCTTTCACGCCGCGATCGACGCCATCATCCAGGACATCGCAAAAGAGATCCGCAAAGCCGTCGCCGGCATTCATCCCCTGGAAGAGCAGGTCTACACTTTTTGCATAGCCAAACTCCGGATATCCAGGGAATGGAAACTAACCCTGGACACGATGTGGTCATCGATGGCGCCTACAAAGAATACGAAAGCGTTCGAAGGAATCCACCATAAATTAGTCCACGAAGAAGGACTTATTCTGAAAGAGATCCTGTCAGCCGCAACAGCAGGAAAAAAGATCAGGGACCTGAGTGCCGAAGAGATCAACCATTGGGTCTTTATCATTACCAGCGGCATCCGGGGGATACGCAATGAGATTCCCGACCAGAACCTTACCCCTTCCTACAAGGCCCCGATCCGTGTTTTGAGCGAGATGGCGACGAAGTGGCTGAAGTCTTGAGACGGCGCCTGAACGAACGAATGGCTGCGCATTTGAAAAATTGAAAGAAGAGTTTTTACGATCAAAAGAAGAACAATGAGCAAGATCAGCGAAATACAACTATTCAGAGCATTCCGCAGCCGGAACTACTCCCTTTATTTCTTTGGCAGGTCCGTTTCGCAGTTTGGTACCTGGATGCAGCGTGTGGCTGTGTCCTGGCTTGTCTATTCCATTACTCATTCCGAATTCTGGCTGGGGGTGACGATCTTTGCTGAGCAGTTCCCTTCATTTTTGATCTCTATTCCGGGCGGTGTCATCGCCGACCGTTACAATCGTTATACCGTTATCAAGGTTACACAGGTCGCCTCGATGATCCAGTCTGTGTTCCTGGCGCTGCTGGTCTACACAGGTCATGCGCCGGTGTGGGTCATATTGACGCTGAGCGTGCTATTGGGTGTCATCAATGCGATCGACATACCGGCCCGGCAAACCCTGCTGCACCAGGTGGTCGCCAATCCTGCGGATCTACCCAATGCACTCGCGCTTACAACGGCGATGGCCAACGTCGCCATGTTGCTAGGTCCTGCCCTTTCCGGTGTCGTTCTGAAATACTGGGGCGCTCCGGTCTGTTTCCTCATCAATGCAGCGAGCTTTGGCGGCGTAATCGTCTCTGTCGTCATGATGAAGGTACCGCCGCAGCCTCCTAAAAAGACACAGAAAAAAGTCTGGACTGAATTCGCCGAAGGCTTTATGTATGTCGTAAAGACGCCCAATCTTGCAACGGTCATATTGCTGCTGACGTTAACCAGTTCGCTTATCTTACCCTACAATACCCTTCTTACCGTCTTTGCCAAGATTGTGTTCAAAGGCGATGCGTCCACCTACGGGCTCATCAACAGCTTTATTGGAGTGGGCGGGGTCATCTGTACCATTTTTCTGGCTACCCGCAAACCTGGCACAAATCTGAGAAAGATCCTGCTGGCAAGTCTGGTCATTTCCGGCGTTGCGCTGATCGCATTCTCCCAACTCAAAAACTTCCCGCTGGCCATGTTCTGCGGCGCACTAGCCGGCTTTGGGTCAATGGCTCAGTACACTATCTCCAACATTATCATCCAGTCCGAAGCCGATTCTGCCATGCGCGGCCGCGCCATCGGCGTGCTCTTCATGGCTATCTTCGGTATGGTGCCCCTTGGCAGTCTGCTGGTCGGTTCTATCTCATCCCGGATCGGCGCGCCTGCTACGGTTTTGTGCGAAGGGATTGCCGGGTTCGTGCTGCTGGCTGTCTTTTTCAGTAAACTGACTCATCCGGCCACCCCTTCCAATCCATTAAAATCCTAAACAATTCAAGTTTCGCGATTTTCTATCAATACGGGAAACCGTAAGTCCAGCAACATAACAAAGCTTATTTTTCGGCGTCTAGTTTAAACCAACAAAACTAAGCCGTATGGAATTTAAAGATCAAATCAAACAACTCGCCGATCGAATAAGCAAAATACAGGATAAGATCCTCACAGAAGAAGCGACAAAAAACGCATTGATCATGCCCTTCATCCAGGTAATGGGTTATGATGTATTTAATCCCCTGGAGGTAGTCCCCGAATTTGTAGCTGATATTGGCATAAAAAAAGGCGAAAAAGTCGATTATGCTATTATAAAAGACAACAACCCTATTATTCTCATCGAATGCAAACATTGGTCTGCCAACCTGGACCCGCACGATAGCCAGTTATTCCGATACTTTCATACGACATCAGCAAAGTTTGGAGTTCTCACAAACGGTATCACCTTTCGTTTTTATACCGACCTGATCGAATCCAATAAAATGGATGACAAACCATTTTTCGAATTCCGGATAGACGACATGAAAGAAGCGCAGGTAGAAAAATTGAAAGAGTTCACCAAAACCCATTTTAATCTTGACAGTATTAACAACACAGCGAGTGAGTTAAAATACATGTCCGAGCTAAGAACGCTGATCATAAAAGAAATCAGCGAGCCGTCAGAAGACTTCACCAAATATTTTGCAAAGAATGTATATCATTCAATGGTTACGGCGAAAATACTGGAGATGTTTAGGGGACTGGTAAAAAGAACCTTTAACCAATTCATAAACGACACGATAAATGAGAGGTTAAAGACAGCCCTGGCAACCGAACAACTAAAAGCAGAGCAAATTGCAAAGGAAGAGTTGACAACGACCGATGAAAACAATGGCATTGTTACCACTGCCGAAGAGATGGAGGCTTTTTATATTATTAGAGCTATTCTGGCGGCAAAGATCAATGTCAGCCGGGTAGTCATTCGGGACAATCAAACGTATTGCGGTATTTTATTCGACGACAACAACAGGCGTCCTATCTGCAGATTGCATTTTAATCAAAGAAGAAAACAAGTTTCATTTTTTGATACCGGCAAAGAAGAAAAAGTGGTGATTGAAGACAACAGCAAATTGTATGATCACGGATCGAGGCTTATAAAAGTCATTGACATTTATACCGGAGCCGGAGCAGATATCATTTCTGAACCGGCAAGTTAGAGCACCAAAAGCCAAACAATAAAAATCGGGATATAGATTTGCATCAGAAATTAATGATACAATGGCAATACCAAATCTTGACGGTTTCCAGGTAGTCGCAGCCCCAATACAGGAAGGACCTGCGTTCGTCGGCCTTTTTAGTCGTTCGTAGCAAAATCCGCGTCGGCTGTTGCAATACAGGTAGAACAGGTGATTTTTTGTAGACATTCGCGCCATCATAACTTATGTCTATGCATCGCACTATTTGTCTTTTAAGTCTCGTCCTGTTTGCAGCCTGTAGTAAGCACTCGACTAAAGGTAATTCAACGGGCGGCAGTACAACAACGGACTATACTACCGTTACCTATGAGGGCACCGCAACGCTCAGCACCCAATCCCGCTACATGGGATGTGCTGCAGCTGCTGGGTCAAAGATCCTGATTGCAGGCGGAGCAACCCCCGGAGTTACAAACTTTCCAGATTCGGTATATATATACGATTCGGTAACACAAAAATGGACTGCGGCGGTGCTGGCGGAAAAACATGCCCTGGCCGCAGCATCAGGTGGAGGTGGTAAGATCGTGGTCGCCGGAGGTCAGGACAATCTGAATCAGCCCAGCAAAGTGGCTGACATCTACGACGTGACTTCCGGCGCCTGGTCTTCCGCAGCGTTGAGCGCGCCAAGAATGCTGCTCGCCGGGGCTTCAGCCGGAGATTACATCCTCTTCGCCGGCGGTTATAACAAAAATGCGGCTACTCCACAGTCGGTTTCCGATGTTGTCGACCTCTACAATACTGCTACTGGCGCATGGACTACCGCAACGCTTAGCCTAGGCCGTCAACAGCTGGCGGCGGCAGGCGCCGACACAAAGATCGTGTTTGCAGGCGGAGCAGTGATCGCAACACCACAGGACACGGTCACCGCGGCCATAGATATCTTCGATACAAAAACCACCCTTTGGATGACTGCCCGTCTGAGCCAGGCTCGTTCCAATCCCGTAGCAGCGGCGGCGGGAGACAAGATCGTCTTTGCCGGCGGCTATACGGCCGGGAACACATACAGTAATATCATGGATATCTATGATGCCAAAACGGGCAGCTGGACAACAACGTACATGCCTACGGCAGTACAATACACGACAGCGGTAGGCGTGGGCAACCTGATTTTGCTGGCCGGCGGAAATGATGCCAATGGCTTACATCAGACTGTCGATGTCTACGACACAAACACCGGCAAATGGCTGACAGCCTCTTCCCTTGCCCTGCCTGGGCTGCCTGTCGGCGCCAGCCTAGGCGCGCATGCTCTTTTTTATGGAGGTATCGGCAGCTCCAGCGAACACCTCACGGTCGAATGGTACCAGGCAGGATATTAGCCCGATCTAAAAGCCAAAGCCCTCTATGTTTCTCTTCCGGATAGCGGCTTCGCTTCCCGGTATAAGGGCTTCCAGACCAAAATCTACTACTTCCGCCTGCACTTGTTCAACAAAAGGGCGGAAGTTTTTATCGTATTCCAGGAACGCAGACTCAAAATTGCCCTTACATTTTTGGAAAGCATCGGCCAAAGCAGCAGCGCCATCTATCGCCAATGACCCGCCTCTACCCGCAGCGGGAGAAGCACAATAGGCCGCAGCCCACACCGGCTACCTGTGGGCTTATCACAGTCCGTCCGGCCAGCTTATCTTTTATGACTTCCAGCCTGGTCGGGGAAAGGAAGGCCCGATCCATCGCCTACAGCCTGCCAAGGTGGGATCGGCTATCACTGTATGTGAGGGATGGCCGACTACAATCAGACAACAATACGATCGAGAATGCCATGCGCCCCGTTGCGCTCGGTCGCAAAAACTTCCTGTTTGCCGGCTCCAACGAAGGAGGCAAAAGGCTGGCTTTATTCTATTCTTTACTGGCCAGTTGCAAAAAACAGCAGGTTAATCCCTGGGAGTATATGAAAGATATCCTGGAGAGAATGCCAACCACCAAAATGAGCCAATTACGGAACCTTCTCCCTGATCGGTGGAAGCCTAACTTATAATACTTTTAGACAACCTATCACTGCCGCCAAAACTGTAGCCCAGGTCCGCCGCGGCCAACGATCCGACAGATAATAGGCCCCGCTCCTCCCGCAGCCATTCTCCAAAGCTCTGCACCTCCAGACAGCACGCGACCCGATACTCGCCATCGTTGCGCCTTCTGGGTCGATCACCGAAGCCAGACGGTCCAGGATCCTGCCCCGGCTGTACGCCATGCCGGCCAAACTTCCCGGAAAAAAGCTATTTCGTTCTGCAGATTCTTGGTGAATTTAACGCGCAGGCTTTGCAGTTTAGTGATTCTTCTCCCCGATCAGCCGAATCCCATGCAGGTATTTGTCGGCATCCTGATACACCGTCTCTTCGGCCTTCAGGCCCCAATCCATGTCTGTAAACAAAATGTCAAACGGCTTTGTCATGGTTTCGCAGATTATGAGGTCGAAACTAGGCTACCTTTACAGTCTCTAAATATACAACTGCCCAAAGCCCTGAAACTCCAAAAAATTCGCCTAAATCACCCCCAACCTTGCGAATATCTTGCCGCGCCGGCTACGCACAAGTGCGTAGTGCGCGGTCAAAATAAAAAGCCGCCCAGATCATCCAGGCGGCTTCAATATTCTATATCAGGGAATTCCTATCCTTTTAACTCCTTTTTGATCTTCTTTACAAGGGTCACAGGTACCTCCACCGCTTTGGCGATCTCCTCTGGCGAAAATTCGGTGTTGATCAGCAACTTCCGTACGGCATTTTCCAAGCCGGCCTGGATACCTTCCCGGCGCCCCTCTTCTACGCCTTCCTGGCGCTTTATTTCGTGCATCTGTTCAATAATACCCATAGTAATATTGTTTTTATCTTTATTACTTTCCTCCACAAATTTACGATTTGTTTCTGGATTTTTAAAAGCCACATAGTTATAAAGGAAGTATTTGATGGCCCGCGTCTTTCGCTCTCCAAAAAGTGCTTCCTTTGAATTTAGCAGCCTGTCAATCAATAGCTTTTGTTCCAATAAGGCGAGGTCCTTTTCATCGTCGGTACCCTTCAGTTTCAATAATGCCTCCTTTGCGACCAACAACACCACCGCAAATGGATTCATACTCGCCGCCAACATTTCATCGGTGTAATCTATCAATCGTAACGTCTTATACTCATACCGCAGGGATGTCCATAGACATCGATCTTCATACACACCCGGTCCTTTTTTCCTCTCCCCTCCCGTCAATATCGCAAGCGCAGCGACTGGATGACCATGCCTGCGTAACCTGGCATAGTATTCAAACATGCGAGCGGGAAAGACGTCTCCATTTTTTCCCTGGACTTCCACATGAAGTAATATCCAACGCTCAGTACCATCGCTTAGAAATACTTTCACCAGCTTATCGACTGCTTTGGTGTTCGATGCTTTAGGATCCGGTAATATCTCGGCCAGCTCCTTATCGAGAAACTCAAAGCCACGGCCCAGGTCCAGTTCATTCCCTATTGCCGGGTCGATAAAAAGCAGCAAATCCGTCATTATTTCTTCGATCATGCTCTTCCAGAGCATGTCATACTTCGGTTTCATAAACTCACGTTAACAGTTAAAAATGACCTGCGACTGCAATAGATCGTCCAGCGCAAGAAATGCCTTAAATGAAAAGTAAAGGTTGGGAAGTAAGTGTGAAGGTGCTACAAAGATAGCATAACGGGGGATGTCAAAAAAATTATTCTAACGTAAACGGGTAGGTAAAATTAAAATTTTGAATCCTTTTTTGGAGACTGTTTATTAAAAAAACTCAAGCCCCGGACGATCATCTCAGAAGACCTGCCCCTTCGCGGAGCTATCTGCTGCCACTGTAGAACTCCCCTTACCGGTGCAGCCAGCCGCGGTAAGAGCGGAAAGTACTTTTATTACTATAAGTGCTGCAAGACGAGTAAGCACAACAACATCCCGGCAGTCCATGCGCATGAGCAACTTAAACAAGCCTTCGACTATATGAGCCTTACCTCTCAAATGGTAAAAAGCCTGACCCTTAAAAGTGAATTTCTGCTTGAGATCCGGATGAAAGACCGGACCCGGTTGATCGACAAACGGTCGTCCGAGCTTGACCAGGTAGAAACCGATCTTCGATCCCTTGAAAAGAAATGGATCGCAGACCAAGTCAATTTCGAGACCTACAACCGATGGAACGCCGACTACACCAAACAGCGTAATTATCTGCGCGCACAAATCGACCAATTAAAAAAGAGAGCAATACTACCCATACCCTCCTACTGCAAACCGTTGACTGGCTAATTGATGCGCCACATCTTCGACACCTGTAATGCCGCCCAAAAGCAGGAGCTTGTCCGTACGGTGTTCGATAATTCCCTTTACTATGAAAACAAGGTATATCGAACACCTTACCTCATTCTCGAGTTATCGCATAGTGAATTGATAATGAGAGAGAAAAACCTACTAATTTGGGAGAAAAAAAGGGGGAAATCTTGCGATTTCCCCCTCAAGTGGAGCTGAGGGGAGTCGAACCCCTGTCCAAACACATCCCCCAAAGGCTTTCTACATGTTTATTCCTGAATTAATTGTCGGGAGTATACCGGAACCGGACAAACCAATGTACCCCGTAGCTGGATGGTACTTAAACAACGGTCACAGCCTTCCGTTGTCGCATCCTGTGTTTGTTTTGAGTCGGCGGCGCAGCTTGGAAACAGGCGAACCTGCTGGGCGGCCCAAATGACTATCTAATCACTGATTAGGCAGCCATGGCATACTGAGTATTGCCATTTGAAGTTTGAATATTCAGATTAACGTGCTAATTATCCAACGCACGACATGCTTACACCTTCAAAGATCTATGCTGTCAAAACCGGGCACCCCCAAATTCCGGAACTATCCAACCACAGAAAGGATCGCACCGGTCTGCAAAGATACGAAAATTTTCCGGCCGCCCTATTTGAACAACCGGAAGAAATCGAGCCCCAACGCATACGCCATCAGCGCAAACAACAGCACCATCCCGACCATTTGCGAATACTCCATGAATTTGTCGCTCGGCTTCCGCCCGCTGATCATTTCATACAGCGTAAACAACGCATGCCCCCCATCCAACGCCGGAATCGGCAGCACATTCATAAACGCCAGCAGAATACTAAAGATCGCCGTCAATGACCAGAAACTCTCCCAATCCCACTGGGACGGAAAAACACTC
>JAATGQ010000216.1 GCA_015654595.1 Chitinophagales bacterium
ACAACTTTTGCAGACCAGTAGTGTTTCGTTTCCACCGACGCTTTTGGGCGGGTAATGATCTATTGAAAATTGATGTGTAAGTTCTATGCCAATTTTTGGAGAGCAGATTACCCCCGACTGCAAGCATAAAGGGCATAGGTAGCTCAAATGGGGCTCAGTAATCGGTGGTTCCTGAGGGAAGATTGGAAGATATCGTTCAGGATACTTTTTTAGTGATTGATTAAATCTGGCCAGATGGTAGGCCAATCTTTCATTGGTGATTGCCATATAGCCAAAGCTAACAATATCCTGGAATTTGCATATACTCTTAATGGAAAAGGGGTATCAAAATGACCCCATTTAAGGGAAAAAATTTTCTATATGGCAAATTTTAGGATCTTCAGAAAACCTTTTAATATGTTTTTGCCTTGGCGCCAAATGATCTTTTGTAATGGTCTATTTTAAAAGCCTGAATGGGGGTTATTGTTTTTAGGACTATTGTCGCCCTATGATCGGATTGTATTTGTCCCGAAGGGCTTGTTCTAATACGGGCATTATCCAGTCATAGTTTTGGACATCTACTTGAATAGTACTGATTTTGAACCTGTCGTTTTTCAGGTGATCCCGGTGTTTCAGCTTTAGCGCATAGGTTTTCTGATCCATTTCCAGATGGATATGTTCCGAGATTCGCTTGGAGATGTTTTTGGATTTACCTATATATAGAGGAATCCAGCTTTTTAGCTTAAGATGCTGCTTGATACGGATTTTTTTGGGATTAGGTACAAATTTGCCCTTGTATTGTTCGTGGGTCCAACTAGCAACAAATTCTTTAGCCCACGACTCAAATGTTTGATGGAGTGCATTGTTTTTGATATGTATAAAGTAAATACCAGGGTAGTCGAATTTGTGATAAGGAATGTCCTTTATTCCTTTTTTGGTCATATCGAATTCGCAAACTTTTATTGGTTTAAGCTGTTCGGCTTCCGCTTTTATTTTCTCGTTATAGGTATTTAGAAACCGGTCTATTTTTTTTATTTCGAGCATATATCCTTTTGAAGAGGGTTGATTTTGTTATAAGGTAGCGCCAAATGAATCCCTGTAATGGTCTATTTTGAAAGCCTGAATGGGGTTGGGAAAACCGCTATACTTTGACTGATTTTTGATGTAGGCGGCTGATCTCTTCAAGCCTCTGTTGGCTGATCCGGAAGGGGAGTAGAGGACGCGGAGTTGGACGGGACGGCCAAAAATAGAGCTGTCCAGTAAGATGCCTTTGTTTTTCCGGATTTCAGTGGTTATGGTTTTTTTTAGAAGAATGGTGTAAAAGATCCTGAACGCGGCATTTTTACCAAATCCGCTTGTAAAGAGGATTTCTTTGATGTTAGAATGCCTGATGATATCCAATAAGGTTTCGTTGTATTCAATAGGTTCGAGATCCTGGTCCAAGGGGGAATTAATGTCTATTCTTCTACAGGATTTTATCACGTCACTGATAGCTGTCTTTCTATCCTGGAGAAATTTGAGGATCTCTGGTAATGAACGTGGATCGGTTATTTCGTCCGGAAATGCTTCATGTAGGAGATTCCAGATGGTACATTTGTTGCCGTAGAAGAATTGCAGGTCAAATTTTTCATGATTATGTGGGTGGATCGTGCCGAGTATGAGCCTTTCACTATTGGGCTTGATTGGATGCTGATCAATGTATTGGTGTTGTGTGATCATGATTTTAATGAATTAGCGCAAAGGTAAAACATGTTCTTTTGATTCGATATCATACGGATGATTTTTGCCTTCCTTAGGGTATGGATGGTCGTTGTTAATTGGTGATAATTGTTCATAATTCGCATAAATACGTATAAATGGAATAGAAATATACGTAATCTGAACGTGGTGTTTGGTCGTGTTTTTGGCTTTTTAAGAGGTGTTGCTTTTCCACTAATTCTATTCTGATAGTTTTATTTAAAAACTATGGAAAGGAAGACATTTGTTCTGGATGCCTTTTTTTTATTGTACACGGAGATGGAAGATCGGGTTAACGGGGAACTTGATCTGCAACCAGAAGGCAATGATTTTTCAAAGGTTATTCATTTGATTGTAGAGACGATACGGTCTTTACAAGGTAAGGTCGGTGATTTTTTGGAAGATGAGCCCTCAGAAGTGCTGTTTTTCCGGCAGATCTGGCCAAAATTTTACTCGCGCTTGTTCTTTTACTTGCTGGTACACGAGTTTCATTTTAACCGTATGTTGACGTCGTCGGATCAGCTGGATGATTTTATTAGGGAAGAAAAGGAGAAGGGGGCAGTCTTTTTAAGGGATAATGCGGAATTCTGGTTGTATTACCGGAGCGGCAACTCAAAGATTGATGTGTCATTTACACGCAGATACAGCGCGAGTTCGGTCTTTGATCCGTTGTGTCTGGTACTGGATCCTAACGGAGCAACCCTCGCTAGTTTCACGGCAGCATGGGGACTGGCTTATGAGGCTAGATAGGATAGGTGGTGTAGGTAGTAGCCATAGCGGGCATCTCCACCAGGAATGGCGGGAGTCTAAGTCGGCAGCAGTGGAGTTGATAAAATCCTTGGCTGAAGCGGAGTCCGTTTTTATAGACGGGAAGCCGGCGACAGCAGCTCAGCTGAAGATGGATTTTGAACGACGGTATGGGTTGCAGCTCTCTGATTTTGATCAGCTGCTTTATGCCACGGATACGCGAAAGAAGGATGCGGTTCCTTATCTGACTAAGTTGAAGGAGGCTTTTCTACGGAGGCGGGAGAGGTTGGGGAAGTAGGGGCGGGAAAATGCTTAATGAGGGGGCATTGGCTGAATAGTTTTGGATGATGGTTTTAATGTGTCTGGCTTTGAGTGTAGTTGCTGTAAGAGTTGAATGGTTGAGTCTATCTTGTTGTATAACGCTGTATCCGGTTTGGGGCGTGAAGTATAGGTCGTAACTGCTGATATCAGCAACGCAGTTACAGAAGCAATTAGGGCGGTAATTATGGGAATTCTATAACTTTTTCTTTGTAGTCGATTAATCTCTTTGTCGTGAAGGGCAATAGCTGAATTTATTAAATTTTGAGTTTCATCTATTGTAAGGGGTGGTCTTATATATTTGCCTTCGCCATCAGGTTCTTCGGGCAAATATGATCTTAATAAGAGCGCTATGAATTTACCGTCGCCATTAAGTCGGAAAAATTCTGAATGTTCCGTAGCTAATTTAATCCAACTGGCTGATGTTTTGGGGTTACTTCTAAGGGCAATCGTAAGTCCTTCTTCGGTTCTAAAACACTGACTGTCTGTTGCGAGAACAGAAATGAGTGTTATGACGTCGGATAGCCTGTCTGGGATAATGTATCTCGCTGTTTCTGATTTTATTTTTGACATATGAAAGTATTGGGAGTTTTGAAAGATAGGAGGAACCTCTGAGGCATACGCTAGCTAGGCAAATTAAAGACTGTTATGGTATTTTGATCATGCTTCAAGGTTGAGGAATTTCATAACTAAAGGACGCCATTGATCGCGGCTAAAATATTTTGACGGATGATTGACGCCGATAGCCAGGCATTGGCCGGTGCCGTAGTCGTATTTCCAGATATTGGAAGATCGATTTTCTGCTTCAAGCCTATGCAACCGTGTTGATCTGGGGTCGTAGTCGGGGAGCCAGTTGGTCCACATTCTGTTGGAGCAAATAATGATTTTAGTAGGCCGGACTTCCTGGAGGATAAGCCAAAAGGCGGGAATTACGGTGGCTATGTCCTCTTCTGTTGGCTGGCTTTTGGCATCAGTCATTCCGCGTTGAATAGCGTTGGCAAAAGCTATATTGGGCCATATTTCGTTACGGTTTTGCTCGTTGAATAGAAGGCCGATGTTTCTGAAGAATGCAATTTGGTCTTTCCCTTTTACGAAGTCGGCGACTACTTTACTGGTAAAGTCTGTGGGCTCGGTATAAATGGCATCTTCTGTATAATGCGATTCGCCTATAATGCAAAGTCTATTATCTTGGCTCTTTTTGTAGTTGTTACCTTGGTAAGGGGTGAAGATAAGCTGGTTCATGAAATGGGGTGTTTTATTGTGAGATGAAATGGAGGGGGTTAATTTTTATTACTGGATTTAATAAAGGCGAGGATTTTGGATGCGATTTGATGGGCGGATGAACTTAGGTCTGCTGTAGAGTTGATTTCGCTAATAGCGGCTTTGCAGAACTCTGTTTTTTTGATAATGGTACTCGTATCGGTGCTTTTACTCGATCTGTAGCGTTTGGTAAGTCCAAGAACCTTGTTTTCGATAAAAGAACCGAGATATTCGTTTTGGTAAGCTTTTTCTGTAAAGTTAGGTATCACTAATTCTTGATTGTTTTCTTTTTTTCTTATGGCAGCTTTAAGAGTTGCAACAGAAAGTGTGTTTTCAATCTCCCTGCAAGGAAGAACTACTACCTGGTTTTCCCCTAGGTGGTCTTTTAACCTTTGGATTCGACGGCTTTTGGCGCTATCGGGCTTTGATTGGGTACTGTCCTGGTCGACAACAACGAGGATTTTTTTGCTTATCCTGGCTGCTTTGATCTTATCCCATTGGTCATCATCATCGAAGCTATAATGGGTGATGTTGTTGCCGCCGTATTCGATGTAGGAGAAATGGAGGTCTTCTTTTAGGCGCTCAACTTCATAGTTGCCTTGCAGCTCTTCCTTTTGAAGAACTTCCATGTATTTGTTTAAATAAAGACGGTCTGTGATCCCTTCGACCCAGATGGTGCAATTGCTGAGGAAGACGGATGAATTTCTGACGCCGAGATTTTCAAGTAGCCGGATATCTTCGTTTTGGGTGTTTGTGATTGAAAAAATCGTTTTATCGTCCTTCTTTTCTTGCCTGAAATTATAGATGGAAATTTGATCATGATCAAGCGTCATGTCCAGGAAGTGGTTGGAGTGGGTAGTAAGAAAGAACTGGACATTTTTGAACTCATCTCTCATGATGGTATCTATGAATAGACGCTGAAAACCAGGATGAAGAGAAAGTTCGGGTTCTTCTATAAAGTAGAGTAGTTGTTGGTCCCGGTTAAAGAATAAGGGGTAAAGAAGGGCGATTAGCATTTGAATGCCGTCACCGAGGTCATAGATAAGTTTTTCTTCCTCGTCGATGGTTATTAGCAAGCAGTCTTCGCCATCCTGTGGGGTAAGGCTGACGGTTTTGCCTTGGAAAAAGGACTTGCTCAGGAAGTCTTCGAAAGATTCAATCTCTTGTCGTTGTGCTCTTGTGCCAAGAAGTTTTTTTCGTATTTCTTCATAAAGGTGCAGGCCGCTGGTGATTTCAAAACTGGAAAATTTATCTCTTTCAGTAGCCGGATTTTTGGAATTTTTTTCGGTAAAATAGTCGGCTAGTGTCCTCCATTTGTAGCTATCCATGGTGCCGTCAAACTGGATGCCTGTAGCATTTGTAAGTTGAATAGGGCGAAGACCACGGAGGATGGGGGCATAGATTTTTGTAAATTTTGGAAGATGTCCATTGATTACATCTTCTGGTATTTTGAGCATATAATTTTTAGCTAAAATTTGAAGCCTGATATTAATGCTTCTGAAATCTCCTTCGTGCCCCTTTTCTGGACTGCCTCCTTTAAAATCAAAAATTAATAAATCATTAATTAAGTCTTGTAGTTGTTGCCAACTACTTAATGCAGCAGGAAAGTATTGAGTTGGAATGATTGATTTTAGACCTTCCGCCATGCTTTTGATGTCAGAGTGTTCTGCGCTCCCTAATGATGCTATATGGTTTTGATGCAAAAGATTTTCTATGTCATTTGAAAGATTGGTGGCGAGGCTGCTGATGCTTTTATAGTCGTAATTGTCCAATTGATATTCGAAGATAATTTTAAAGAGAAATCTTAAGAGCCTACTCTTGCCTGAATTATTAGGCCCAATGAAGATGTTTACGCGATTGAGGTTAGTTATAGCGTCTGTTTTGGGATCGCAGAGATATTGGGATCGGATTTCTTCGGGGAGGTGTATTTCGCTAATCATATGGGCTGAGTTAAGAGGTTTTCGCCTCTAAAATTACGGGAAAAGCCGGGGTTTCTCATGGCTTGTTTTGTAGGCCTGGGCTGGCGATTAGGGTATTTGGTTAGAGTGAGGCTTTTAGTGTAAAGGAATCGGGTATTGGTGGAGTGAAATTGCAGGTACATCAAAACGGGAGCTATGTTACAAGGAATATCGTGGAGGCTTTTTGGCGGGGTGGTTTGCCTGGGTGTAGGAGGCTTTTATCTGTATGTGGGGTTGAGGTACTTCCGGGGGGAATTGCTCTGCAGGCTGCGGGGTTGGAGGCGACGGTTGTGGGAAGGGAAAGGAAGCGTAGGGCAGACTGGGGAGGATCTGGAGACTCGACATGATAAAGATAAGGAAAAAGATGGTCCTTCTATACGAGGGAATGGGGTAAAACGAGGCTCCATGTCTGGAGAGAGTGCTGGAGCGAAATCCTCGAGGCTACCTGGTGGCACGGGGGATCGGCGGGATGGTAATAGGGGTGTGACGGGAACGGAGAAGGAGAACGATCGACCGGATGGGATGGATCAAACAGACAAGGGTAAAGATCAGCAACGGTATCTGTTTGCAACATCTACCGGGGAAGAGAGTATGGAGACCCAGGGGTTGTTTAAACGCATGGAAGAGGTGATCGGACAGCTGCGGACTGTATTTACTGAAGGGATGACTGCTGGTTGGGGGCGGGAGGAACTGGAAGATCGTATCCGGGTGATATTGGGTGAGAACCTGGAACTGATGGGGACTTACTGCCAGAAGACGGTGAATGGGTTTATCCTGCGGAGTTGCCTGACTCTATTTTCATTACGATTGGATGAAAGGGAGGTGTACGGATTTTGGGACCAGCTGTAACGGGGTATGGTAGGGATGGTGTGGTTATGTTATTGGGGAGGGGAGGGCTGTAGGATGGGAGGATGAATTTTAGGATAAGGGAAGCTGAGAGGCAAGGTTGTCGACGATGACTGGCGTAGGATATGTGGTGTTGTTCTACGAGGTTATGGGTGTAGAAGGAATGTGATAAGATGGTAATCTTTTATCGGTGAGGTATGAAAAGTGGGAATAGGGTTTTGATGATCGGGGTATTGTTGGAAGCTGGATTGTTGGTGACGTTATGGGCGAATGCGCAGACGGCGGATGGTACGGCAGGGATCAACCAGGCGAATGACATGATCCGGGGGTATTTTTCTGCGGCTACGAATCTGATGTACGCGGTAGGAGCGATCCTTGGGTTGATCGGCGCGGTACGTGTGTATTATAAAATGCAGGCCGGTGATCATGATACGCCGCGGGTCGCAGCGGCCTGGTTTGGTGGCTGTATCTTCCTGGTAGTAGTAGCCACAGTAATTAAGAGTTTCTTCGGTTTGTAGGATAAGGTTCAAGGTTTCGGTTTTCTTGATGATTTAGAGGTTGCGTTGGGGCCGCGATTGGTAGCATTTTTTTTAATAGTATGGAACAAGATATTGTTTACGGGATCAATCGGGGGATTGGCAGGCCCATCGAGTTCCGGGGCGTAAAGGCACAGTATATCGGACACCTGGCGGGTTCGGTCTTGGGGGCACTGATGGTTTTTATCGTGCTGCATGTTTTGGGAGTGTCTGGTTATGTTGCTATTGCCTTTACCCTCGGGCTCGGAGGGTTTCTGGTCGCCCGGGTTTACGGGATGAGTCGAAAGTATGGCGCGCATGGATGGATGAAGCGGTCGGCCAGGAAAGCGGTTCCGCAGGCTTTCCGGGCTCGGTCCCGATTGGTATTTACTGGTTTAATGGTGGATTATGTGGGAGATGTTAGATGATCGGTTGCCGATCCTGGAGGTTGGCAGGGATTGTATCGTAAGCAAGATGGGAGACGTGACGATAGCGCTGGAATTGACAAAACCGGAGCTGTTTACGCTGGGAGAGGGGGATTATCGACTGCTGTGCGAAACGTTTGCCCGTGCAATAAAGGTGCTGCCGGAAGATAGTGTGCTGCATATGCAGGATGTTTATCGGAAGGATAGGTTTCGGGCAAATATGCGACGAGGAACGGATGGGAGAAACTGGACTGAAGGAGCAGACATGGCGATGCCTTGGGCTTCGGGTGATATGACTGATGGAGCGGATGGGCAAGGGAAGAACGACGAAGGAGCCTGCGATAGAATGGGTGGATTGGATAAGGGTAAGGATAGCCATGGATCGAGTGAAGACGCGGATGGTTTGGGTGAAGTGCACAGATCGGTCGATGGACGGGATTTTCTGAAAGCTGCTAGTGACGGGTATTTTGAGGGAAGGGCTTTTTTGAGGCATCGGTGTTTTGTGTTTCTGACGAAGCGGCCAGCAGGCCGGCGGAAGGTCAGCTCGGGGACTTCGGCCTTGCTTCGGAAGACCTTGGTGCCGGAAGGAACGCTTGATACGGCAGGGTATCAACAGCTGGAAGATGCAATGGCTCATTTTAGCAGGATCTTGTCGGACTCGGGTTTAATTGGTATACGGCGCATTCGGGGAACGGAGCTGGTGAGTAGCGGGAAGAAGGCTGGTCTGATAGAGCGATATTGTTTTTTGTTGGATGATGAAGAGGCGCCTGTTCTGCAGGATGTGCAGCTGAAAGATGGTATTCGGATAGGAGACCAGGAGGTTTGTTACTTTTCTTTGGCTGATCTGGAGCATTTTCCAGCTCGTTGTTCGCCTTCGATCGGTTATGCGCGTTTCAGTACGGAAAGGAACCGGTATCCGATCGGAATGACGGCGGGTCTGGGGATGCTATTGCCCTGCAATCATACTTTTAATCAGTATATCCTTATTGGTAACCCGACGGATCATTTTAAACGGTTGGAACGGCGCCGAACCAGGCTGCAGTCTTTGTCGGGGTATTCGCGTGGGAATACGCTGGCGCAGGAGGCAACGGCTGACTTTTTGAATGAGGCGATTACGCGACAGCAGCCGATTGTACATGCGCATTTTAACGTGATGTGCTGGTCGGATCAAGCGGAGGAGTTAAGCGAAATAAAAGGCCGAGTGAGTGCGGCTTTGACGGGAATCGATGTAACGCCACACCTGGAAACGATTGGAGCACCGCAGTTGTGGTGGGCAGCAATACCGGGGAATGGGGGTGAATTGCCGGAAAATGAGTGTGTGGAACTGTTGCTCGAGCAGGCTTGCTGCTTCTATAACTATGAATCGATGACCAGGTCTTCTACATCTGACCTTAGTCTCCGGTTTGGCGATAGGTCGACGGGGAGGCCTATACAGGTGGATTTTGACGATGAACCAAGAAAGAGTGGGATGACGCAAAATGATCATACGATCGTCTTGTCTGGTTCTGGCGGTGGGAAATCGTTTCTAGTGAATCATCTATGTAAGACGTATTCGCGCAAAAAGGTACATACGGTGATCATTGATATCGGCCATTCTTATCGCAGGCTGTGTGAACTGTCGGGTGGTTATTATTTTAGTTATGATGCGGCCAATCCTTTCCGGTTCAACCCTTTTTTTGTCAGGCGGGGCGAAACGCTGGACGAGGAAAGGAAGGAAGGGCTGAAGAATTTGTTGATGGCTTTGTGGAAGCGGCCGGACGAAGTTCAGACGCGATCGGAATATGTGGCGTTGTCAAACGCACTACAAGGCTATTACAGGTATTGGGAAGAGCGGCCGGATTGGTTTCTTTGTTTTGATAGTTTTTATGAATGGATGGCTGGGCCGTTTCGCACCTTGCTGGAAGAGCAAGGGGTACGACAAAAGGAGTTCGACCTGGATGGTTTCTTATACGTCGTGAAACCTTTCTATAAAGGCGGCGAGTATGATTTTCTATTGAATGCAACGGAGCAGCTGGATTTGAAAGAACAGCCTTTTATTGTGTTTGAGCTTGATGGAATAAAGGACTCTATGCTTTTCCCGATCGTAACGATGGTGATCATGGATGTATGTATGACAAAGGTTCGCGGGCTTCGTGGTGTCCGGAAGATGATCGTTATTGAAGAGGGCTGGAAAGCGGTTGCCAATGCAGGTATGGCGCAGAGTATTCTTTATTGGATAAAGACGCTGCGTAAGTTTATGGGTAAACTGGTATTTGTGTCGCAGGAGATTGAGGACGTGATTGCTTCGCCGATCATCAAGCAGGCCATCCTGGCCAATACGGATTGCCGGATATTACTGGATCATTCGAAATATGCGAATCGGTTTGACGAGATACAGGCTTTCCTGGGGATCACGGATAAGCAGAAGCGGGAAATCCTGTCGATCAATAAGGGGCATGAACCTGGACGGGTATATAAGGATTTCTGGTATAGCCTGGGCGCTGATCATTCGCGGGTTTATCGGCTGGAGACCTCGCTGGAGGAATACCTGGCCTATAGTTCGAGTGAGGAGGATAAGGTGAGAGTAGAGGATTATGCTAAGAGGTGTGGAAGTCTGGAGAAGGGGATTAAGGTGCTTGCGGAAGAGATGCGGAGAGAAAGGAAAGACGGATCGGGCTAGTATGGGGTAAGGAAAGGAAGTGGACAAGGGCAAAGTATAGGCTTCTGTGTGGACGGGAATTGGATTGTCAAGAGCGATGGTATTGACGGGAGGGTTTAAATGATGGTATATGAGAAGGGGAGCGGGGGTTATACTGGTGGCGCTGATGGTTGGGATTGGAAGAGCAGATGCGCAACTGCTTTTGATCGACCTGATCAATGCGGTGACGAAGAAGGTGGTAGTGGCATTGGACGAGAAGGTGCAGCGGATGCAGACAGAAACGATCGGGTTGCAGATCGCAGCCAAGGAGGGGGAGAGCGCGATGTCACAGACGGAGCTGGGGGAGATCGGCGCCTGGACGCAGGATCAGTTGAGTCTTTTTTCTGATTATTATACGGAACTATGGCAGGTCAAGACGACGATCAGCAGCCTGCAGCGGCTGACGGAGCTGATCTCTCGGGAAACGCAGTTGGTGAGTCAGTGGAAGCAGGTCAGCGCGGCGCTTCGCGGGGATGGGCATTTTAATGTGAATGAAGTGGGTTCGATGACTTTGGTATTGAACGGGATCTTACAACAGAGTGAAAGAAATGTGGAGGCGATTGGACTGGTGATCCGATCCTTTGTTACGCGGATGTCCGATGGGGAAAGGCTTCGGATGATTGATGAGGCGGGAAGGTCGGTGGATCGGAATTTCTCTGATCTGCAGGGTTTTTATCAGCAGTGTTTGCTGCTTAGCCTGGAGCGGGCAAAGGATGAGCAGGACCTGGTGACCACGCGGGCTATGTATGGGTTAGAATGACGGGGATTGTTTTATTGGAAGAGCTTTTAAAGCATGGTTATGAGGTCTTGGATGGGAATGGCTTTGTTGTGGATGGTGCTCCATGGGAATGGACAGTCTTTGTCGGGAAATGGGCGTTATGCGGATTATGCTAATCAGATGCTGGCTTTGGCTGTATTGACCGGGCAGGTGGAAGATGGGACTACCATCGGTGAGAAGGGATTGGGAGGGATTGGTGGGACGATGGAAAAGGAAAATGCGCAGCATCAGGCTTTTTATAGTGGGTATGGCAGGGTGAGTAGTGCTGTGTTATCCACG